>DAHVXO010000252.1 GCA_027356675.1 Symbiobacteriaceae bacterium
GTAGAACCGATCGGCATTCTTGCCCGCCACAGGCTGGGTCCAGTGGTGGAGTTCGGCCGCAGTCCTGATCTGATCAGCAGGCATCAGGCGTCCCCCCTCGTGTGAGCAGCCTCATGGCAACGGCCGCCTCCGCACTCTCCCGGTCGCGGAACTGAATCTCGTAGATCGAGCGGTAGACGCCGGGTTTGGCCAGCAGGCCCTCGTGCGTTCCCCGCTCAACCACCCGCCCGTCCTCCAGGACGAGAATCTCATCCGCGTGCTTGAGGCTGGAGAGGCGGTGGGCGATGATGAAGGTGGTTCGACCGGCCATCAGGTGGTTCAGACCCACCTGGATCTCATGCTCAGTCTCCATGTCCACCGAGGCCGTGGCGTCATCGAGGATCAGCACGCGCGGATTGTTCAGGATCGCCCGGGCGATGGCGATGCGCTGTTTCTGCCCGCCAGAGAGGCCAAGGCCGCGCTCACCCACCACGGTGTCGTACCCCAAAGGCGTCTCCATGATGAAATCATGCGCCTGTGCGAGCCGGGCGGCGGCAGTGATCTCTTCCACAGTGGCACCCCGGCGGCCATAGGCGATGTTCTCCCTGATCGTCGCCGACCAGAGGAAGGTCTCCTGCAGCGTGATGCCGATGCCCTGGCGCAGGTCACTGAGGCGAATTTGACGCACGTCGACGCCGTCGATAGTGACCCGACCGCCGGTCACATCGTAGAAGCGGGGGATCAGGCTCACCAGGGTGGACTTGCCCGCACCGGTGGTGCCAAGGAGGGCGATGACCGATCCGGGCGGGGCATCCAGGTCAACACCCTGCAAGGCCGGATAGTCAGCGATCTCGAAGGAGAAGCCGGGCTTGGGCGATTCATACTGGAACGTCACATTCTCGAACCGTACGTGGCCCAACATCTCTGGCATGGCTACGGCGCCAGGAAGATCGGCCACCTCCCGTGTTTGCTCCAGCAGCTCCAGAAGCCGCTCGCCCGAGGCCACGGCCTGAATCAGGTTGTTGATCTGGTAACCGACTTCGCGCATGGGCCAGATCCAGTACCAGATCAGGCTGAAGAAGGCGACGAGCTTGCCCAGTGAAAGTTCACCGGTCAAAACCATCCGGCCGCCGTACCAGAGCAGTAGCGTGATGGCCAGGTTACTGAGCAGTTCGATCAGGGGAAAGAACGCGGCCCAAAGGCCGGAGGCATTCAGGTTCGCACGAACATAATCACGGTTCTTGTCCGCGAACTTCCCCACCTCGAACCGCTCACGGGCGAATGACTTGACCGTCCGCATGCCGTTGAGGTTCTCCTGGGTAGCGGTGGTCAGGTCGGAAAGGGCTTCGCGGATCTTGGTGAAGGCCGGGTGTACCACCCGCTCGAACCGAAGCACGACCACTAGCAAGAACGGCATGGTGATCAGGGTTACGAGCGTCAGCTTCACGTTCATGCTGAGCATGACCAACAGGCTGAAGACCGTCATGTAAATGACATCCATCAGGTGAATGAAGCCGAAGGAGAGGAATTGGCGGAAGGCTTCCGTGTCGGCGGTGACCCGGGACATGAGGTCACCGGTCTTGGCGTTGTCGTAGAACTTGAAGTGCAAGTATTGGAGTTTGTCGTACATCGCGTTGCGCAGATCGAAGGTCGCGTTCTGCCCGAAGATCTGGCCCAGGTACTGGCGGCCGAAGTTGAAGATCGAACGCACCGCAGCGACGGCGATAACACCCAACGCCCAGAAGGGCAATTCGCTAAAGTGCTGTCCCCGGATGACGCGGTCGATGAGCTGCTCCAGCAGCCATGGACGGGCAAGGCCCACTATCGTCAAGATGCCCATGGATGCTACGCCGGCGAGACCCCACCAGACGTATGGCACCCAGAAGCGCCTGAGTTTGTGGAAGATGAGCATAGCTGACCCCTTTCTCGAACTCCATCCAGCAATGGTTCCGCATGGGACCTGTGCAATCCTTCGCTTACCACAAGATCAACGGCGTTCGCCATCGACGTAATGAAGACAAATTGACCCGAAATATGACTGCGACGCGCTGTGAAAAGTTCCCTGGAAGCGGAATCGTGGTGGACCCGCTAAGGCAGGTATTTCAAGTCCGCCTTTTGAATCTCAAAAGGGAGATGTGAAAAGCCCTTTGGCTAAAGGAGGACTTCGCCCTTGCGTGAGTGGCTCATCAGGCGGCGTTCCGTGGCCCTCTTCCTGTCCATCCTACTCCTCACCGGTGTGGTGGCCGGCTGCGGCACGGCCAAGCTAGAGGTCTCGGCGCCCAAGGCCCCGGATCCCACCCCCGCCCCTGAGGGCAGAGTGACGCCTGCGCCGGATCCTATAGTGACGCCCCCACCGGCCCCGGTTCGCCCGGATCCCCAACTGACCGGCGCCATCGGCATCATGGTGGAAAACGAAGCCCATGCGCGGCCGCAAGCCGGCCTTGAGAAGGCCGACATCGTCTACGAGATGGAGGCCGAAGGTGGCATTACGCGGTTCCTGGCCCTCTTTTACCGTCTGGGCAGCGAGAAGGTCGGACCGGTGCGCAGCGCCCGCATGGGTTTCTACGACATCGCCACGGCGTATGGCGTGCCGTACGCGCACGCCGGCGGCAACTATGACGTGATGGTGGAGCTGAAGGAGCGGAACCGGCGCCTGCTCAATCTCGACGAGATCAACACCTGCGGCCTTTGCTTCTGGCGCAGCAGCGACCGCAAGGCGCCCCATAACCTGTACACAAGCACCGACCTGGTCCTGGGGCGCGCCAAGGCGGTTGGCTTCGGCCTGGGGCCGCTGGCCACCTTGCCCGAAGGGGCGGCGCCGGCGGGTGGCAAGGCCGTCAGCGAGCTTGCCTTCGATTGGGGGCCGCGCAGCCTGACCGTTAACTGGACATGGAATGGCAAACGGTACGAGCGCACGGAATCTGACACCCCCCATGTCGTGGAGGGCGGCGCCCGCCTCGCGGCTGATAACCTGATTTTGCTATTCACCCGCTTTGCCTGGGACGGCAAAGCCCAGGACGGCGAGGGACAATATAACATCAGCATCGTCGGTAGCGGCACCGGATACCTCTATCGCGACGGTAACGCTTATCCGCTGCGCTGGTCCAAAAGCGCGAAAGAGGCACACTTCCAGTTAACTACACCCGACGGCGTGGCCATTGCGCTAGCGCCTGGCCAGACTTGGTTTGAGGTGCTGAAGGCTCGGGAGAACGTGACGCGTGGTTTGCCGGAGTAGGACTTTGCAGCCACCTTGTCGAAGCTAGGCTCGTCTCATTTCGTCGAACTATGTCGAAACGGGCGAGATGTTGTCGAATCGAGGAGGCGGGAGATGGTACGGGCGGTATTCCTACTCTATCAGAACTTCGGCCTGCCCGGCGCCGGTCTCATTCTCATGCTGGAGGGTATTGGCTTTCCGATCCCGGTGGAGATTCCGCTCAGCATCGTGGGCCTGCGGATGGCCCAGGGACTGAATTCCTACCGGGGCATGGTTCTCCTCATGTGGTCCGCAACCGTACTAGGCAACACAATCGGGTACATCATCGGCTATTACGGCGGTCGCCCGCTCTCCCTCAAACTGCTCAGTTGGTTTCGTGTCAAACCGGAAATCTGGCACCGGATGGAATCCTGGTTTCGCAAGCACGGCCTGAAGGTCGTGGTCGTTACTCGCTGGATCAATTGGGGCTTTGCGCAGAACATGTGGCTATGCGGCATCACCCGGGTGCCCTTCGGCCGGTTCTTTGTCGTGATGGCGTTTAACGACTTGCTCTGGGCCCTGGGGTGGACCTGGGTCGCCCGGGCCGCCATGACGTACTTCCACCGGGGGACCCGCCTGATGTTCCTCCATAAAAGCTCCGTTCGGGTCGGTGTCACCGCCCTGATTGTCATCTTGCTGGGGTTTGGCATTTACTGGTTCATCCGCTGGGTGAACCGGCCGCAGACGCCGCAACCGTCAGGCGCCAGTCCGGGCGGGGAGGCGGAAAAAGCTCCGGATCCGGAACTGGTAAAGAAATAGGTGGCCACGGACGGTTGTGTCCGTGGCCTCGATCTTTATTCGTCCTTTACGCCTCGCCTTCGAGCACGAAGCTCTGCTCCAGCACCTCACCGGGCGCCAGGTGGTAACCACCGCCGCCGCCCTCATCGCACAGGCGTTGGAACCCTTCCACCTGCAGCAGGATGTCGAAGGGCGTGGTGGTGGTCACGAGGATCTCGAAGCGGCCGTCCCGCTGGGTGCGGCCGGTGGCCAGCACCTTCTCCTCCTTGCTGCCGTGCTCGATGACCTTGATCCCGGCGTGCTTGGGCGTGTAGGCGCCCTTGAACGCCAACTGTCCCGTCAGCACCGCCCCGGGCTCCAGATGGATCAGCACGGTGGACTCCCGGTCCTTGTAGACCGTAGCGATCCCCTTGCCGCTGAAGAACCGGAGGTCGGTGCGGTGGGCGGCGGTCACTACGTATCCGCCGACCGGGACAGTCAAATCGAAGCGACCCTGGGCATCGGCCTTGACCTCGCCGACATACCCATCAAAAATGGGCGACTTGGGACCGGGCTTACCTTGCCAGACCCGCACCCGGGCGCCCGCCAGGGGGCGGGCGGTGAAGCCGTCAAGGACCACGCCGCGCAACGTGCCCTCTTCGGGAGCCTTCACGGTCAGGCTGACCGGGGCGCTGCCCGGCTGGAGGGGTCCCACCACGTCCGGGGTGAAGCTGAGCGTCGCTCCCGGGGTGTGGCGGTACACGGGCACAGGGGAGTCAATCTTGAGATGCGTGGCCAGGCCGGCGGGGAGCCAGCAAGCCCAGCGGCCGCCAGGCCCGGAGAGCGTCTGGGCGATGACGGTCAGGTTCGGCTTCTTGGACCCCGTCGCCTCGGCAGCGGGGTCCACGGGTTGGGGCGAGCCGAACGAGAGCAACAGGTCGTCAGGCAGGTGGCCCCGTGTGCCCTCCATGGCGCCGGGGGCGCCCCGGCCGCTGGCACCCTGCGACACCTCGAGCCGGCCCTCAGCGCGCACGCCGGGAGCGTGGCGGAGCGCAAAGGTTGCGCTGCGCAGTTGGATGGCCTGGCGGTGCCCATCAGCGATAACCAGGGCGGGCACCAGCCAGTGGATACGCAACCCACCAGTGATCTCCTCGGTGGCAAAGGCCCAGCCATGGGTCTGGTCATGCTTGACCGGCGGCTGGCTGCCCTGGAACGGCACGACGTAGGTGCGAAACTGAGCGGTGGCGTCCGCCACGGGGTGGCTGTTCCCGCAGACCAGGCATTCCTGCGAGTCAGCGGTCACGCTCTCCAGCGCCAGTGCGACAGGCACCTGCCCGGGTGGCAGGTCGACGGTCAGGTGGATGTAGCTGCCCATCAGCCCCTTCTCAGACTGGTCCGTGGCGTCCCGTGCGACTGTGTAGTTCTCGCCCCAGTTGAACACGTCCTCACCAGCGGGCAGCCAGGTCTCCAGCCGGCGCGCCCGGTGGAACTCCTTGGTGGCCGGGCTCGTAGCCACAGCCACCGTCCGGCGTTGCCACCGCTCCGGGGGCAGGTTGATGGTCAAGCGCAGGGTGTCCGCCGCCGCCTCCACCATGACCGGCAGCTTGAGCGCCTCCGTACCCTTGTAAGGCGTGAAGGCGGGGTCACCCAGCACGATCTGCTGTTGGATGGTGTTGGCCGCCGTCTGGCGGTAGTCGGCGTAAGTGCCGGGTGCGGATTGGCTCAGCACGGCCAGTTGGGTCAACGTGTGGTTGCGGGCGGTCCGCACAGCCTGGCCGACGCTCTGGCCCTTCAGCACCAGTGCCTGGACGAAGGCCACATACATGGGGGAGTTGAGCAGGACGTCTTCGGCGGTGAGGCCCCCGACGAAGGCCAGGGCGCCCCGGTCGATGAAGGCCGGCCCGATCTGTTCTCCGGCCGGGGTGACCTCCTCGCTAAAGCTAAAGCCGCCGTCAGCCGTATGGCGGGCGGGGCGAGGATACATGGTCGAGCAGGCGCAGGCGTAAACCACGCCGGGTGCGACCCGTTGGGGCAGGAACTCGGCGTACAGCGGTGCCTCATGGGTGGCGAGCGCCTCGGTCGACCCGTGGCCGCCGTAGACCGCCAGACCCACGTAGGGCAGGTACTCGGCGATTTTGGCGGGGCTGCAGTCCTTGTCGTACAGCTCGGTCACAGCGAGGCCCACCTGCTCCAACATGGGGCGCAGCTGGGTCCGCCCGATCGCTTCATCGATCGCGAACGTGATGCCGTTCTCGACATGGGGGCTGCCCAAGAGCAGCGCCCGGCCCCGGAAGGCGCCGTCGAATCGGGCGTAGTGCTTGGTGTAGAGCAGTTGCTGGCTGACCTTGCCAGCCGTCCGCCCGAAGATCCGGCCCTCCGCGCAGTCAAAGAACAGGTCGTTATTCAGGCGCACGTGGATGTCCCGGGTCGGGTCCTCCCCACCATGGAAGCCCATCTGCGGTTCGTGGATGAAGGGGACGGCGCCCGGTGAGGCCAGGACGGCGAAGTGCTGCGGCTGCAGGCCTGTGTCGGCGACCTTCTGGCCTACCACGCGCTCGATCTCCCGGGAGTCGGCGCGGGGTGTGCGGGCATCGACCACGACCACGTTGCGGTAGGAGGCCAGCGCTGGCGCCAGGAGGCTGAGGCCCTGCGTCCAGGTGGTGCCCAATGCGCCGCCGCTGTAGGACGGGGGCTCCAGGTCGGCGGAGTTGACCAGCACGACGTAGTCGACCGGCACCGACCGTTCCTTGAGATACTGGACGACAGCCCGGTCGCCGGGCAGATGGCGGAACTCCCGCCCTTGCAGGATGTCGGTCAGGGCGCCAGGCGCCTCACCCAGCACCAGGATGGGCAGTCCCTGAGGCGCCGCGTAGGCGAACCCGGCGGCCTCCTCCAGCGGCCAGGCCAGGTAGCCCAACCGGGTGGCGAGCACCGCAGCCTTGATGGCCCAGGAGGGCGAATGCGCCGGGAACAAGACCACACCGCGCGCCCCCTCCACAGCCTGGTAGATGAGCCAGGCCAGCAAGGACGACGGGTCGGAGGGCAGCGTCTCGACTGCGATCGCATCGTCGCCGCCGTGGCCGAGGCTCATTGACGGCGTGCAGCCAACCATGGAGAGAATGCGAGCGGGTCGGAACCGCTCCACCACCTGCCGCACCACTTCCTGGTCAGCGGCGCCTTGGACGAGCAGCGCCTCGCCCTCTGCCCCTGCGTAGGCGGCTGCCGTTAACAGGGCGGCAGGCAGGTACCCGCGCGTAACGTCGATCACAAATAGAGTCTGCAAACGAATCCCCCCATGGTATGGTCGAAGCCTTTCAACGCACCTTCTTCAGGCCGCCGAAACAGTCCTGCTGCAACTTGAGTTGAACTTCGCCCGCGTAGCCAGTAGAATTATATAGATACACTTCCCTAAACTTTTATGAGGTGTCGCGATGGAACATCTGCGGAGGCACCTCTCCGCTGGCGGAATCGTCATCGACGACGGCAAACTCTTGCTGATTCGCAATCGTCATGGTCACTGGGGACTGCCGAAAGGCCACTGGGAACCCGGTGAGCTTCTGATTGAGACGGCCACGCGTGAGGTGTTGGAGGAGACCGGGCTGACGGTAGCGGTGGGTGACCTGGCTTTTATTACGGAGTTTCGGAACACCGATGCCCGTGAGCATCTGGTGCAGTTCTTTTTCGAGGCCCGACCGGTGAGCGGCATACTCTTCCCGCGTCCGGGGGAGATTTACGGCGCCAAGTGGGTACCAACGGACGAGATCGGTGATTTCATCCGCTGGCGGCCCTGGCTTGAGCCCCTGACTCAGTGGTTGGAGGGCGGAACGACCCGGTACCACCAGTTCCCGGACCCGGCACTCAATCGAATCCGGTAGTACCGGGGCTGCGGCCTGACGCGCCGGTCAGTCGGACTTGTGCTGGCGCGCTAGGCCCTGAAGGGTCGCGCCCGGCCTACGGTCCAGAGGACCCGGCCGCCCTGCACAGAACGTCGGCGCTCCACAGGCTGCGGATGGCCGGACAGGAACTCCAGCACGGCGAAGTCGCCCTCCAGGTGCGCCCGGGCGCAGAGGGCCAGGTAGTCGCCCTGGGCTGTCTCGTCCGATACCTCGGTAATCAATTCCGCGGCCGTGATGTGCGGGAAGCGTCCCACGAAGGTCCGGGCGTCCGGACCGGCCGCCACCTTGCCAATCATGCTCACAACCCCCCGGTGCAACTGCAGCGGGAACTTCTCGGGCACGTAGCGCGTGCCGTAGGTCGTGTAGCGGTCGAGCATCACCGTTGAGCGGCCCACGATCTCGGGATTGGCCGCAAACCGGTCAGCCATGATGTCCCGCAGGGCCTCCTGGGCCCGTGCGTTCACGGGGAACTGCCCAGGGTCCATCCAGCGATGGATGCCGTAGATCAGGGCGTTGGGCATCCACCACGAGGTCTTGAAGTACGGGGCGGAACTGTAGCCGGAGAACGGCTGGACCCACTCGTGGGAGGGGTAGCCGTGGTCATCGAGGACCACATCGGGCAGATAGGCACGCCAGAGGGTTGGCAGGGTCCGAGATTCGCCGAAGCGCGGGTCCGCCGCAAACCAGTCGAAGTTGAAGTCGACGCCGGCGCTGTTGAACCGGGCGGCGTGGAGCTTCCAATTGGGGTGGGACTGCTGCATGGCGTAGTGGAGGGCGGCCCCGTCGGCATTCTCCAGGGGGGAGAGCACCAGGTTGACCCGGCGAGTCCAGGCTGGGTTGGCCGCCGCCAGTTCGGCGAACTTGAGAATGCTGTTGGTGGAGGAGATTTCGTTGGCGTGGTGCCTGGCGTTCACCAGCAAGGTGGGGCGCCAGGCGCTCAGTTTTTGCGGGGGTGCGATCTGGCCGGCGGTGGGTGCCAGGACGCTCAGCGCCCAGGTGGGGCGCCCGGCGAAGGTGAGCCCGGCACGCCAGGTGCGGATGCCGGGGAGCGTGGCCAGGTAGGCCAGCAGGGGTGGGATTTGGTCGGGACCGATGACCTGGTCCTGGGGGATGCCCGCTGTGGCGGCGGCCGGCAGTTCGGCGGCGTGGTCAGGCAGGCCGGGGGTCTCGGTCGTGCCTTGCCGGGCGGGCCGGTCAAACAGCCGGACCCGGGCACGGGCGCCGCCCTCGCCGGCGACCACCCACGGCTCCACGGCGCCCGGTGCCGGGTAACCCTTCCCGGTCAGGGCGATGCCCAGTTCATTCAGGTAGTCGAGGGTGTAGAAGTACAGGTCCTCATGCAGGGCGTCCAGGGGCGAGATTTGCTCCTCGCGGATACCCAGGCGCCGGTCGTCCTCGCTCATGGCGACTTCGACCATCAGGGTCCCGAAGAATGGCTGTGCGGCGGGGTCAGGCGTGGGACCAAAGCGGTCCCGCACGAAGCTGCGGATTCGGGGCAGCACCTGCTCCTGGTAGGCCGTCCAGAACGCCTCGGCATCCGTGTCGATGGCGAGCTCGAGGGCGGTGTGGTCCCCTTGGAGCACGCGCAGCAGGCCGGTGGGCGGGTGGACCCGGCCGCGCGCCGGGAACTCCGGCAGGTAGGTCCGGCTGGCGCAGATCGGGCTGAACCCCTCGGCCAGGGCCACCGAGCCGTCGGCCCGGAAGGCCGTAAGCTGGTAGATCTGTGGTTGGGCCTGCTCGGCCAGGTCGAAGGCAACCGCCGCCCCGAGGGCCTCGGCCAGCAGTTCGTCAGCCGGGTAGAGCTCCTGGAGCCAGCGGACCGGCATCTCGAGGGGGCCACCCGTGCGGGTGGCCCCCTCGGGACCGCGCAGCTCGCCGATGGGGCCGGAGTGCGGGGCAACGCCGGCGCCGGCTGCCGGTGCGGCGGCCGCAGCAGGCTCACCGGCGGCCGTGCCGAAGGGCTGGCAGGTCACAGCCACCCGCGCCACCGGACCGATGAGCTTGAGACGCGGCAGCACCTCCTCCTCCAGCCAGTGGAAGCCCTGCTTGTATGCCGAGAGTACCCGAATGCGCGCTTGCGTGACACCCGCTGCGGACAGGCTGGCGGCGATCTCATCCGCCAGGGCAGACCGCACGGCCACAGGCTCGCTGATGCGCAGGTCGACCTCCACGGGCACGCGCGGCGCCAGCTTCGGCAGGACCTGCTCATCCCAGACCCGGCGGAAGCGGTCGACTTCCCACTCCTGCGAGAGGGCCAGGTCGAAGATGACATCCCCCTGCGCCACTTCCGTGACCGGCAGGGCGGCCCGTTGGGTGAACACGGCGGCGTGTAACCCATCCACCAGCCCGGATGCGGCGGCGGCTCGCAGAGCCTCTGCCCGCTCGGCCGGCGTGCCGAAGACCACCAGCCCACCGGCCGCCCAGGCCAGATGCCCATCTGTCCATTCGGCTGCAGCAGGGGGGACGTCGCTTAACCGCACCGCCAGCCCCGCTGGCTCCGTGTCAATGGCCACCGGGAAGCGCAGGCCCGTGGCCTCCACCCCGGTCCGAACCGCGAACTCGCACAGGGCAGCAATCTCAGCTGGCGTAGACTCAGGACCCACCCGCACCTGCCAACCCACCCGGTCATGCCGGACGTCGTCGCTGGACTCCAGGAGTCCCGCCACGGAGAAGAGCCGGGCCGGCCCCGCCGGCGGCAGGTCGCCGGGAACCGGGGAACGGAAAGGCGGCTCATCCGGGGTCTCAACCAAGGTGGGCTTGTCCGACGCCGGCGCCACATCGCCATCGCCCAGCGTCAGGTCAACCACAGCGCCGTTCCCCAGAATGACGGCGCGCACGGGGCGACCCCCGGCCATCGCCGCCAGCAGTTCCCCACCCCCGGGATGAGCAAACGGGAACGTCTCCGCCAGCCAGCGGGCGGCCATCCAGCCTTCCGCCGCCGTGGCGCCTGTAACCACGAGCCCGCCATTCACTAGTGCGACCAGCCCGCACCCGGGCGGCACGGCCACGGCCGGGCAGTCGGGGTTGTCGGGGCCAAACCAGACCGGAACGCCCGCGGCGCCCGGCCCAGTGATCCCGGGCGTCACCGCCGCCGACTCCAAACCCAGCCGGGCCGCCACATCCACTGCGCCGGGCGTCCAGCCCACGGAGAACCGGACCCCCAGCCCATCGGGCAGGCCGTCGCCATCACCATCCACCAACAATCCCTGAGGCGTGTACAAGTGGGTAAGACAGATGATCGTCATGGGGTACCTCGCCCTCCTGAAGCGGCAGCGGCTGCCGCGGCAAACTCGTACGGACGCATGTGCCAGAGTGTTTTGCTGCTCGAAGAGATGGCTGCGGCCCCGGCCCCCATGGCCCGGCCGACTTCACGGGCCGACCGCACCAACCCGCCGGCGATAATCAGCGTGTGCGGCAATTGTGCCTTCGTGTCGGCGATGGCGCGGGGGATGATGCCCGGCAAGACCTCCACGACTTCAGCCCGGCTGGTCCGCGCCGCATCCAGCCCGGTGTGCACGGACTGCGAGTCCAGCAGGAACAGACGCTG
>DAHVXO010000267.1 GCA_027356675.1 Symbiobacteriaceae bacterium
CTAATACTACAGTCAATAGGAAAGGGGGTATGTCCGTGCGCGGCTTCGCACTTGCCGACGGTGACACACTTCCCAGTCACCCCGGCCCGTGTCTTCTTGCTGAACCGACGCCAAAATCTGAGTTAACCCGAGCGCTGTTTGCGAAGCTGGACGATCCTCGCATGCGCTTTCTGGAGGACGAGATGCGGCGCCGCCGCTTGCCTGGCCAGAAAGATGTCCCAAAGGGGACCGTGATCATCTTCGCCATCGAGCTCTACCGAGAGATGGTTCAGCTGTCAGGGAACCTGGTTGACCGTAAGGAACTGTCTGAGGCTGACCTTCAATCCATGCTGACGTTGCTCCGCCGCTGCCAGGCTCCCATATACTTGCCAAGACTGAGGAGGCTTCGGACAAAGTGAGTGTACCAGAAAAAGACTTCGTCGCTGCTGAACAGGCCGAGCTGGGTCCGGCCAGTGCCGCCCCAGCACCCGCAGCCGGGCCCACTGCACAGGGCGGCCCCCGTCGCCGTCGCCGGCGCCGCTCCCAGAGCCGCAAGACCAACAGGGGCCCTTCGATCGGTCCTGGTGATAAGGTCGTCCCGCTGATGCTGCACCCGGAAGGCTGGACCGGTCAGGATGTTCCGCAGAAGAAGGGCGCTGGCGCCGACGAGAAGGCCATCCTGCGGATGATGAACCAAAAGCGGCTGCTTTCAGCCCGCATTGTCCAGGCCAACCCACAGGATGACGAGATTATCGTTCAGTTCGTGGGTCCGCTGGCCGATCTGAAGGGCGTAATGACGCTCGATGAGTTCGATGAGCACCGCTACAAGGGCTATGAGGGTTTCTGCGGGCAGGTCGTTGACGTCATCGCCCTGGAGTATTTCCCGAAGGCGGGAACGATCCGGGTCTCACGCCGGCAAGCCCGTGCGATCAAGCGGGAAAAGACGCTGGCCGTCATCAAGCCCGGCATGATCGTCAAGTCCGTCGTCCGGTCCATGCAGCGTTACGCCGCCTTTGTGGACATTGGCGGCATCCATGGGTGGCTTGGGGTGGACCAGATCGACTGGAAGCACATCAATCACCCATCGGACATCCTACAAAATGGCGATGCGGTTGATGTTCAGATCCTGTCCATTGATCGGGACCATCCCGGCGAACCGAGGGTCCGCGTCTCGCGCAAGGCCCTCATGGACCCCTGGAAGGACGTAATGGCGGCATACAAGCCGGAGGCCATCGTGCTCGGCACGATCGTGGGGATGGTCGGAAACCAACTCTACGTCCGGCCGGAACCAGAGGTTGGCGTGGACTTCCTCTGTACCGTCCAGCCGGGCAAGAAGTACAACCTGAACGCAGAAGTCCGGGTCAAGGTCGTCAAGGTCGATCCTGTGGAGCGGCATCTCCGCGGACGCATCATCGGCGTCGTGCGTTCGTAGAGGGGGAGCAGCATGCCTCTTGGCACTGACTATCTCTACTCGGATGCACTGGAGCGGATAGACACCGACGGGCCGGCCCGCCAGGTCTACAACGCACTCGTCTCCTTGGAGATGGGTCACATCACGCAGGACGACTTTCCCATCCTTGAGGCCCTAGGACGACACCAGTTCATGACCGAAGCGCAGCTGTGTGGTCTGGTGACGGGGAAGCGACTTTCCAAGTCTCGGGCCCGGCGCCGGCTTCACACCCTGCTGGTCAACGGGCTGGTATCACAGGTGCGGTGGATCATTCCAGGCGAAACCCCTGAGCTTCGCCTGGCCCATGGTCTCTCGCTAAACGGTGCCCTGCTCTGGCGGCAGTACAACGGGCAGTCCCGCTTCCCCTGGCAGCCGGGGGACGGGAAACGACACCTGAGAGTGATTTTCTCGATCCTTGCGGCCAACGAGTTCAGGCTACAAGTTACGCTGCAGCAACCTGGCTTGATCACCGACTGGAAAATCCATAGCAAGAGTACCGAGCCCACAGCCAGTTTTCGGCTCGACGGCCGGCTCTTTTTGCTGGACACCCCCCGCACCGATGAGGACGTTTGGTCACTTCGGTCGGAGCGTTACACCGCCTGGGAAGACCAGGAGCCGACCATTCTCGTGATCACGCCTACAGAAGCCATGGCCAGTGACCTGTTCCTCCGCCTCCGGGAGACGATCCCCCCCGAACGCCTGATGTTCACTACTGATGAGCGGGCCTTCGAGGGGGCGATGGACGCACCCGGTTACTTGTGGCAGTGGACAGCGTCAAACGAACTGGTCGAACTCGCGCTACTTCAACCGGAGGAACAACCGCATGCCTGAGCTGCCACTCCAGTTGCTCATGGTTCCATGGGGCATCGTGTTTGTGGTTGCTGCCACCGGCTCTCTGCCGTGGCGGCTGCTCATACCCCAATTCTGGGCCGTACTCGTTGTGAGCTGTGCAACTGCTTTCTATCCATCTGACTGGAGGGTCGCCATGCTAATCGGGCTGAGTCCGTTGCTCGGTTGGCTTGTGCCTCAGCCGTACAACTACACTGGCAACGGCCACTCGCGTCGTGGATAGCAGGCTCTGGGGGACGGGTGGTCATAAAGTGGGCCGTACTTTCACACTTCCATCCACCCGAGGCTGATAACCAGCGTGGTGCCTGGATTTGTGGCCATATGATTCGCAGACCGGAGGAGATTCCTGACATGCCACAGGGCTCGGGACGCCCCGCCCCAAAGGTTACCCTTTTGCCTGACATGATCCTGGAGGGACAAGTGTCACGATTGTACGACCACGGCGCCTTGATGCGCTTTGGTCACGGGACAACCGCCTTGTTACCTGTCAGCGAGATCTCACGGCAGTTCGTGAAACACCCGTCCGACATGTTAAAAATGGGGTCACGTTTGACCGTCAAGGTACTCTCGGTCGTATACGATCCCGATGGCACCGTGAAGGCGACGGTCAGTGCGAAGGAACTCAGCGAACCTCCGGTCTGCGGGAAGGCACGTGTCGGGTCAGAGAGCGTTGGACTACCATCTCCCAAGGTTACCCTTATGCCTGACATGATCCTGGAGGGCGAAGTGGTAAGAGTCTACGGCTATGGTGCCTTGATGCGCTTTGGTCCCGGGACAACCGCAATCCTGCCTGTCCGCGAGATCTCTCGGCACTTCGTGAGGCACCCGGGCGACGTGTTGAAAAAGGGCTCGCGCTTGACTGTCAAGGTACTCTCGGTCGGGCACGATGCTGATGGGTCTGTACGTGCTACAGTCAGCGCCAAGGAGCTTGTCCAAACTCCGCCCGAACAGAGTGCCTTGCCTGCACCGAACGCCATATTGCCCGGCACCATTGCCAGTATTAGCGAGCAGCACGTGTTCGTGCGCGTGCAGGGCGCCCCTGTCGATATGCTCTGTCCACGACTGAATCGTTCACTTTCTGTTGGCCAAGGAGTATCTGTCAAGGTAGTTAAGGCGGATGCAGTTGCGCGCAAGTTGCGCGGTAGAATCGTCAGGATGACCCCGAAGGGGGTTGGATAATGGCACTCGGAGCGACGTATTCCTACTCTTCGAACATGAGTCTGGTCGAGCGGACTCAGCAAGATATGGGTGTGAACCCAGCCAGACTCGCTCTGGAGAGGGGTGACCTCACAACACCGGATTTGTACGCGCTGCTGGCACTGGCCTCAGCCCGCTTTGTAACCCGTTGGCAGTTCGAGTATCTCTGTTTCCCGCTCGATGCACAAGGAAACCCTGCATCCTCACGGCGGGTTACGACTCGTCTTGAGCGGTTGCAGCGGTATGGCTTGGCCCGCCGAGTCGAGTGGGTGAGTCAAGTGGACCCCCCAGTGAAGCATTCCGCGTACACAATCACCCTCTCTGCCGCCTTTCTTCTCAAGGATTGGCAAGGCAAGCGGATAGACTGGGAGCCGGGAATGGGCAAGCGGCAGCTAAAGCCGATGCTCCGCCAGCTCGCAGCAAACGAGTTCCGGGCGCAGGTGTTGAAGGAACGTCGAGACCTACTCACCGATTGGCGGATGCTCCGCGATGCCGAAGGTCCCGTTGCGTCGTTTCGGATTAACTCTCACCGCTACCTCATCGACTGTCCCCGTGATGACGAGGATGTTTGCATGATTCGGCCCGAGCGGTATACCCGCCACATTGGAACTAACGACGCCGAACATGCCCCGTTTCTGGTGATAGTCGTACCGGACGACCGCGTAAGGGTCGAAGTGTTTGAACGGCTAAGGGGAGACATAGAACCTCACCGAATTCTGGTCACCTCTGACGACAGGGCGTTTGAGCGTTCCGTGAAAGATCCCGGCTACCTCTGGGCATGGGACACGGGCGAACTGGTAGAGCGAAGCCTCCTGCCTTGGAACAAGCTATGTGCGCTTCACCTGCCGACGGTAGCGACTGTGGCGCCCAATTGGGCTTCTGTTGCCAGCCCAGCGCCTTCACTGGAAGCTGCGAATACCCTTCCGCTGCCGCGCAGGCTGGAGCCCTCCAATCGATAGGAGACCACCACCAGCAGAACCCGTCGCCACGCCGCTAGACCCTCACGAAAGTCCATCGATTGGGTCGGTTCGTGTCCCCACATGTCCAACTTTCCGCCGATGGAGCGATCGGGATCTACAGAGTCAGGGTTACTGATTCCGCAGACCTCCAGCCAGAAGGACAGGCGCCTTCTGGCTGGTGCGTTGGAGGTGACGCCCTTTACTGCTCTACGTATTCTTGGCCGCCGGTGGCTTCCAGCCGCCTGGCTCCTTCTCCTGGTGGGCGGGCTCCTGCCGGGCGCCCTCATTGGACCCCGGATTTTCGCACCGCCGGCGGCCCTCCCAGTGATCACCGTGGAGAATCCGCCGCCGCAAACCGCTGCTGCGCCGACCGGCCATGAAAGTGCGCAGCCCGACACCGCTACGAACCCCGTAGAGGTCATAACGGAACCGGATCCGCCGCCCCCAGAGCGAACGCCTGAGTCTGCCTGGGCGACCGAACGAGCCCTGCTTGCTGAAATCATTGCCTACCGGCAGGAGAAGGGCCTGCCGCCGCTGACGATCGACCCCATGCTGACGAAGATTGCCCAGACGCGAGCCCAGGAGATCAAGCAGTCCCGGGAGGTCTCGGCGACCGGGTTGAAGTGGTCGGGGACTCCGGCCGCCCACTTGGTGAAGATGGGCTTTCCCAGGAACGTCTTCGCCGGAGAGAATCTCAGTCTGGAACTGGCCCCGGAACTGGGGGGCACCACCCAAAGCACGCTGCAGCGCTGGCTAATGAATGACGAGACACGCAAAAACCTGCTCGATCCCAAATTCACCCATGTTGGCGTAGGGGTGGCATTCAGTGCAAAACCGGTGGACGTGCTCTACGTGGGTGCTCAACGCAGTGCACCGACCACATCGTTCATCTCGGCCCTGTTCGCCAACGGAGGGGGGCCATAGACATGCGGGAGACTTCCGCCGATTGGCGCCAGGTTGTGACCAGGATTTTTCAATGCTCGCTGCTGATCATGTACCTCGGCGCGGCTCTGCAGGTATCCGTGTATGTCTGGGTCGATGTCGTGCTTCTCGGACTGGGTGTGCTTTGGCAGGCCGTACGTCCGGGGCTTGCCCCATCCTTGGGGCTGATCCTGTACCACCTTTGGGGCCTGAGCACTCCCATCCGCGCCGCAATCGTCGAGGGGCTGTCCTGGCCGCTCGTCTTGTTCGCAGCACTCCATATCGGACCACTTGTCTTGTTAGGGATGTCCCTGCGAAGGCCACGCCGACCAGCGGCAGGCGATGAGCCATGCTGACGGAGTTGCTGGCGCGGTGGACCAAGGCACGGGCGCCCCGCCCCCTGGCATCATGCGCAGAAAATGTCGCCATCACCTTCCGCCTGGAGCGAAACGGGTTTGCGGCCAGGGGCACGATCCACGAGGTCTCCGGGAACGGCATGGTGATTGCCTGCAACTTTACCGTTGACCCGGGGACCGTCCTCTGTGGACAATACCGGGTCGCCGAAGTGGCTTTCGTGTTTCGGGGAGCGGTTTGCACTGTGGAGCACCACGCGACCGGATCTTGGCGGTGGACAATCTCTTACCTTCTAAACGCGGTAGAGACACCCGTGCAGTCAGCCTGAGGAACGGGGACCCAGCCTTACCGAGGGATTGTCGTGGGTATCGCATCCGCCACGGAGTTTCATCACATCGGACGTCGATTTTGGCGCCGGCTTAGGGCGGCGCCAGTATTGGAATAGGGAGGGCTTATCTTGAAGGCTGGCACACGATTCATCGCACTGCTCCTGCTGGGGATGACTGTGGCTGTCCCTGCTCAGGCAGCGACGACCGATCTCATGGGTCAGGCGGGGCCGGCGGCCGCACCCCGGGCCGTCGCGGGCGCCCAACTCACACAGGAAGGGCGCCCTGGTGGGCGTACCGAAGTTACTATCACGGGAGAGCTCCGGCTTGACACGCAGCGGCACGGGAAGGACTTTCGCCTCGTAAGTCCGAACGGCAGCAGCGTCAGGGTAACCGCTCGGGACGGCGCGTTGCTTCGCTCCTACGTCGGGAGACGAGTCCAGATCAAAGGATACTACGACGGGATCGCCTACGCCCAGGGAAGCCCCAGTGACCGTTTCCCCAAGCCGCCGGTGCAAAACGAGCAGGTCCTCGTGACTGTGGAGATTAAGCTCCTGCAAGACCCGGGGCAGCCCAGAAAGTAGCCTGCGCCAGTGGCAGAGGCCCGCTCCCGGTGCGAGAAAACGGGTCCGAAAACCATCAACCCCGACCTGGGACGGGAGCCCTGCCGCCATCGGCTGATCGCACCGCCACTTGGGCTTCTGGATGATCTCGCCCCGCACGCAAAGGCCTGAGAAGCGGTAGCGGCTGCCAGTCCGCTCTTGCATGTGGGCGCCCGGTTCAGCCCAAGCTATACGATGCCAAAGAGCCCCTTTCCGCACCACCAGGCGGGAAGGGGCTCTCATGTTCATCTGCAGGGCACGCAGGCGGCGTCACCCTCATCACCGTCCCGTCGGGGCGGTCTCACCTCGGACAGTTTCCCTAAGAAGCGGTGTACGTCAGCCTGAATGCGTTGCGCCTCCGCCCAGAACGGATCCAGCGCTCTGGCAAAAGCCTCAAGGCCAGTCACTTCGGCCAGTAGTGCATCGCGCCGGCGCTCCAGTTCCTCGATCTCCGCCTGGAGTAACCTCTTACGTCCACCGCGGTCTGGAGGGGGAGGGAGCGGTTCCCCCACATTCATCGCCCTTATACATGCCTTTACCATTGTAGCCGCCATATTGGCCGGCCACTGCTCGTTCAGCATTCGTTTTGCAAGCAATCGTACCCGGGCGATTTTCTCCTCCTCCGGTACCCGCGATCGGAGGACCCAGCGCAGAGCGACGACCGCGCGATCGCTGAGCTGCCCCACTTCCCGCGCCAGGAGCAGGGCCGGTTCGTACTCGTAGATCTTCACTAACCCGAGCTTTTGACTAACGTGGCCCTCGGAACGCCCGAACTCAGACATAATCCACTTGATGGTCCACCGGAATCGTTCCATGCCGATATGATAGGCCAGCGCCTCCTCAAAGCCGCGCTGGCCGCTACGAATGATCTCCCGCAGGCGCTCCGCGAGGGCGTCTGCTTCGGGGAGATTCATCACTAGGCACGGCACCTTTGGGATCCCGGCGGCCTTCGCGACAACATAGAGCTTCATGCCTGAGACCAGGTCGAACGTTCGTCTCTCGTTTCGCCGCACCACGAGGAATCCTGTCATGCTGCCATGCTGACGGAACCGCTCCGCCAATTCAAGCACGACATCATCCGAAAAGATGATCTCAGCCTCGGGATACGGTTCGATCGAGTCAACGTAAAGATCCTCGTATACCGTCTTATCTCGCATGCAAACACCGCCTGAAATGGGTGATGTGGCAATGATTCCGCATGCAAAGATATACCCCTGCTTCATCGCCCCGCAAGAGGAACTTTTTTTGGTGGGAGCAACTAATTGGCTTCGGTGATGGGTTCCACGTCGAGCAGGTCGACCAGGTTCAAACGGTTCGAAAGGCCGCGTGAGTCGACCAGCACGATTACAGCAGGATTCAACTCAAGAACGTACCCTGAGACCGCATGCCGCCGGCCCGCCCGGAAGTAGCGCACCATTACTGGGCGCCCATCACGCTGGGCTTCGGCCAGCGACAAGCCGATTGCCTCTCGCTGCTGCTCGTCAAGTTCCGGGACGGGCTCGATGTCCAGTGACTCCCTAAGCGCGTGGAGCCGTTCCTTGTGCTCCGGGAGCATTAGCGAGACCCACTTGTTGGCCCGGTGCTGGTACGTCACGGCCTCAGTCCTCCAATGCGGGTGCCCGCGGCATGACCCCCGATTTTTCCGTCCTGGTCAGTGCGACCGGGCGCCAGGTTTCGCCCGCGAAGAACCGCCTGGTGCCCGAAACGGTCTCTGATCGTATCCATCGCTCTGGCCACCTTCAGTTGCCGTTCCTGATCGGAAAAGAGGCTGCTCTGGACCTGCTGTGCCGGCACCAGATTCGAGAGAGCGACGTAGAGCTGGCGGACTGCATTGCCTGGTCGGTCATGGCGGGCGAGCAGGTTCATGCAGGTGTTGTACACCTCCATCTGCAGGCACGTAGGGTGGGGGAGGCCCACGCTGTGGGAAAAGCCGCCCGCTTCCCAGCTTTGCTGGGAATAGCCGACCGACAGGCTGACGGTCCGCCCCACAAGTCCATGCTGCCGGGCCCGCTCTGTGACTGCATCGCACAGCTCCAAGAGGACGGTGCCCACCTCGTCGCGATCCCGATAGTCCCGCAGCAGCGTAATCCCTTTGGAGAAGGAACTGGGCGGTGCCTGATAAGTGTTGCGGGGGCGAGAATGGTCGACGCCCCACGCGTGATGGAACAGTTGATTGCCAATCACGCCGAATCGGCGCTCGAGCGTTGCAAGGGACGCGTGGGCGAGGTCCCCGAGGGTGTAAACCCCCATGGCCGCCAGCCGGCGAGACAGGGCCTCACCGATACCCCAGCAGTCTTTCGTTGGCACTTTCCAGAGCTTCACTGGGACATCTGCGTAGGTCCACGTCGCGACGCCCTGCTTCTTCCCCTCCACGTCGAGCGAAACCTTGGCGAGGAACATGTTCGGACCAATCCCGATGCCCGTCGGAAGCCCCAGCTCGCGCTCAATCCGCTGCTGGATATGGCCGGCCGTCTGCACAACATCGCCGAGTAACGGGGGCACCTCGACCCAAGCCTCATCCACGCTGTAGACGAGGATATCTTCGGGCGGCGCATAGTCGTGCAGGATTCGCGCCATCTGGGTGGAGACGCCCAGGTAATGGTCCATGCGGGCGCCGACAACCCAGATAGCCGGGTCATCCGGCACTTCGTAGAGGCGCGAGCCCGTCTTGATACCATGCTTGGCCTTCAAGGCAGGCGAGGCCGCCAGGACCACCGATCCCGGGCGTGCCACGTCGCTCACAACCGCCAGGAGACATGTGCGGGGATCCAAACCACGGGCAACAGCCTCTACCGAGGCGTAAAATGACCGGCCGTCGACACAGAGGATCGGCCAGTCAGGCTGCTTTGTGTAATCGATCACGGGTGGCCTCCCTTCCGGCACCGTGCGCCGTGCGATGGAGGTCATTGTACTACGAACGTCCGTTCGACACAAGAGCAGTGAATTTGGGGATCAGTTCCAGCGCAAGCGGTTCTACCCAAACATAACGGGTCCCGGCCACCTGTCTCCAAATGGAGACAGGTGGTATCTGCGCCGGGGCCCCAACGTCGCCGCACTCAGATTGTCGTTATTAACGACTTTTCGTGATAGAATGATATTGTGGGGGACTCGTTCGATACGTGGTGGTTCACGTGACCTTTGACGAGCTGCAGGCGAATGTGTTCGAGGGCTATCGACGCGGCGAACTGGACCGGTGCTTTAGGTTGCTGGATACCTTTCTATTGGCGGCGGAGGGGGAGGATCGCGGTAAGGCCCTGTCGCTGAAAGCTGCGGTGATCGCTGAGACGGACGAATCCAGGACCGACGAGGGGCTCGATCTGATTGAGGAGGCTCTGGTGCATCTGGCGCGGGCGCCCGGGCGCCGGCTCCTGGCCGTGGTGAATGCATTGGCCCTCTGCCACACCAGCGACGCGAGGCACCGGGCAGACCACTTTGCTGATCTCGGGTTTCAGCTGCTGAGCACCCACCCTGATGATCCAGAGATCGTGACCAACCGCTTCCGGCTCTATATGAACCTCGGGCAGCATGCCAAAGACCATGGCGCCCCGGTTCTGGCGTTCTGGTACTACAGCCGGGCAATTGAGGATCTGATGCGAACGGAGGCGGTGGATGGGCGTGATCCTGGGTGCTTTCTGTTCTGGTGTTACGTGCACCTGGCAAGCGTCTGCATCACGTTGGATCGGGCCTCTGAGGCCTGGGACTCCGTAGACAAGGCTGAACTGTATGTAACCGATGACTCCCTGCGGGAACGCTGGGTGGCGATCCGTGAAGAGGTCCGAAGGGCAACCGTGTCAACGGTGTGGGCGATGGAGTCGGAAGGCTCGGAAGAGGAGCCAGCAGAACCGCAACCTGAACCAATGTAGTGGGAGGCATGGATGATGGGCCGAGCTTTGCGAATCCTGATGACCGCCCTAGCGCTACTAGCAACCACAACGGCTGCGGCGGTTCCACGGGCAAGTGCCTGCACGAACGGTGGGTCTGCCACAGAACTGCCCTGTTCAGCCGCTGCTGTGGTTGCGCCGGCGGGGAACCCGTAGGCGACGGGTCAGGGGCCAGGATCCACCGCCCAACCGTGTACTGCGGACCACAGGGAACCGGCCCGCTACAAGGTGTTGGCCGTCGCGGCAGCGAATTGACTGCCAGAACGCTAGTCGAAGAGGTGGATGTCATCGAGGTCATAACGATTGTGGCCGTTCTGGCGGTACTCGGCCTCTGGTGGCAGAACCGGCAGCTCGCTCAGCTGATCGAACTGATGAAGGCCAGCCAGCCCCGGCCGAAAGAGCAGCAGGAGTCTGAATCTCCAGCGACGTAGGAAGTCTCAGGCACACCTGTGTGAGGGGCTCTCTTAAACAGACTGGACCCCCCCGGCTGCGGGCCCAACGACAATCGTCCAGAATCCGCCGCGATCGGGCTACGAATCTTGGTGCCTTTCGGGAGTCGTTAATAGTGACGGCGTCGGCCCGCCGCCCCGCGGATGGCCGACGCCTTTTTCTGTGTACGAAGTCGCTCACCAATGACCCGCAGTACCCTTTGGCTCTGGCGGATCCGGCACACCTCGCCGTGAAAAGTGCCGGCGTCATAGCGCCTCTCGTTCCTACGGCCCGCCCCGAACCGAAACAAAGTGAGGCCGCCGTACCGGCGGCCTCGTGTTCATGCGACGGCTTCGATGTACAGATCATCCAGCAGGACCCCCCGGTCACTGAACCGCAGAGCCGATCGCCTCTCCGTCAGGGGCTCGTACTCGCCCTCGTACAGGTGGATGGAGTAGCTTTCGCCGTCTTTTCGGAACTCATAGATGCTTGCCGTCCCGGTGTAGCAGACCTCAAAAGCCTGTCCTGCCTGAATCAGTGGTGGGCCGCCTTCGCTGGGGGGCGTGTTGGAAGTGCCAAATCCGTAACGAAAGTTCTCACCAGGTGCGCAGATCGGCTCGGCGACCCAAAGGTCACGGGCCATCCGAATCCGCCGGATCAGGACCTCAATCACGCGCTCCAAAGCATCCACTCCTCGTCTTTGGTTCTCGAAGACAGGGCTGACACGGCCGGCCAGCAGTGAGCGCCAGTTCTCGAGAGCTCCGGTGAACTGTGCGTCCCCCCAGATTCGCACCAGCTGCTCCTTGCTCAAGTCCACATGGGCAACCAGGCCGTTCTTGCGATCATAGAGGTAGATGACCTGGGCGTAAAACCGCTCAAGCACCGGCTCCTGGCGATAACTCAAAGGTGATTCCCGCCAGACGTCTTGATGGCCAAGACGAAACCCCTTGACCCGTGCCTCGGCGTTCAGGGCGCCCAGATCAGCGACGAAGGCCTCGGCGGCAGTAGGGATTTCCTCCCGCAGCCGTTTTCGATCAGCAGCCATAACCCCATCAACAAAGTGAACACCCATCGGTAATCCTCCGTTTCGCTGCCTATGGTGGACTCCTCGGCGCTCTTGGGCGCTTGACGAGAGGTGGGGAGGCTCTCTCCCGGTTGGTTACGACAGCCGTCGTAGGGTGCCAATTCCCTGCAAACACCGCCGATCGACTCCTTCCTGCTGGTCTTCAGCTGAAGCCGGGCACGATTCCGCTACCTTACGGGCGCCTGATCCTGAGGGGATACAGGCCTCGATGTTCAGGCGGCACGCTGCTGCGTCACCTGCTCCAGGGCCCGGCGGAAGGTGCCCATGCCCGAATGGTTGACGTAAACCATCTGTGCCTTGAGTCCGGCACGGATCATCTGATCGATGGCGGAGCAGGCCTTCCAGTAGGCCGTGTGGCTCATAAATGCCCGGATTATGAGATAGACATCCGCCTGTGCGAGGCCGTCGATGCGTCCCTCTTCGTCACAGCCCTTGTAGTGTTTCGGCTCCCCGCCCCAAGCCCTTACGAGAGCCTCCGTCGCATCCGCCATCGGGTCTCCGCCGATGATCGCAACCCGCTTGCCGGCCAGGGGCGCCCGACCGGACCGCAGCTCGCTGAGCGCTGCCTGCAAGGTACTTACCAGGTCCGCCCAGGCTGCCTGTTGGAGCACGTACTGCCGGCGCTCTGCATCGAAGTTCTCCTGCAGGGCTCGGATATGCTCTTCCTTGTCCCGAACGGCGGTCTCCAGGGTGGCCACCTTGCCCTCCAGCTGGGTGACGTGGGTATTGAGATCACGCAGGTGCGTGGTAGCCTTCTGGTGCTTCTCTGCCGCTGCCTGCGACGCATACGAGAGGGTTTCGACCTTCGAGTTGAGCGTCTTGATCTGCTCATCGGCCGTGTAGGCGGAGAGCGCTTCGGTAAGGGCCTGCCGGGTGAGACAACCCCACAGAATCGGCCCAACTTCACGGCGCATGGCTTCCATCGTGCGATCCCATTGTTCGTGACCGTATATCTCCCGGGCCACACCGCCTGCCTCCTGGTTCGGGCTGGTGGCGGCCGCATAGGCAATCCGCTCCCAGTACATGCCCTTCTGACCAAGAGCCTTGGCAACCTCGCTCTGATTGAGCTCACCCCGGTGGAGCGACGGCACCCCCCAGTACTGCTGCATGAGCTGGTGGAGCGTCGAGCGGACCCGTGCGACATGCCAGTGATTCCGGAGCCAACTCCACAGTCGCTCCGCGTCCTTCTTAGCTTTGGCCGGCACCATCAGAACCTGGCTGAGGCGCTCCCGAACGAACGGAGGAATGGAGCCAATCTCGCGGTCGACCATCACGAGCAGGAGCATCTCCGAGTCCGATAGGTCCGTCTCGGGGATGGCTACACCGTAGCGGGCTGCGATCCCCTCGACTTGGGTCTTCCAGTCATCGCCCTCCAGGTTGTCCGAGCCGGTAAAGTGGAACGAAAGGAAGTGCTGGCCATGCTCGTTCTGCATCGGTGTGATCCTCCTTTGAAATGCGTCCTACACCCATATTGTATCATGTCAATCATACAATTTGGCAAGGGGTGATTGTGATATGAGCATCTTTTTTTCATTACGATTGACACAACAGTTTTGGGCGGGATAGACTAGAGACAGTGGCATCTGGCTGCGCTTGCAGTTGTAGTCCGCCACTACATCCTGGCTGTCACCTGGCAGCTACGGTTCCGCTGAGTTCAGCGGCAAGGTACGGTTATTCGCTGACCGGAGGCAGTCTCTGGGCGTGAAATGCGAAGGCGTAAGTCTTAGACTTGCGCCTTCTTTATTTTCCACCCAGCCCTGCAGGTCGACGGAGGAGGATCGCCAGACAGGCGCCCGTTACACCAAACTGGCCTCGCCAGAAAGAAAGGAGTTGTTTCCTCTGCGGAAGTCCAACGTCCTACGGCTTCCCCGGCTATCCAGTCGATCAAGGGAGCCCCTGGCCCCAGGTCTCTGCAGATCGTGCGTGAGCTGGTCGAACCGCTCCCGCGGGCATCTTTCGTCCAGCGGGTCGGTGCAACCCACCGGCAAGCGTACGAAGGATTTTTCCGTCACCTTCACCGTGGTTGAGGTGGAGACTACCATGCGCTCCTCCAAGCTGAGGGGGCATGTCGGTCACAAATACCTCATCAGCAAGGGATCGGTCGATGGGCGTTCGAGCCGCCTCCTGGCGTTTGGCAATCGCATGCCAGACATCAAGAGGCTACGGCCCGGTCAGACGATCCGCGTGCGGGTGGAGAAGGTGCAGGACGACGTTTTCAAGCTGACGGGACCCATCCTGATTCAGCGAGCGGCCTGACACCGCCGGCCGGGCGCCGCCCCGCGGCGCCCCCGGCCCAACACCCGATGCTGAGGAGGAGAAGCGTCATGACGTATGAGGAGAAGTTCCAACGCGTGACTCGTGCTCACCCCTGCCCGGTGTGCGGGCACACCGATTGGTGCTGTTATACCTCTTACCTGGTCTACTGCATGCGCAGCGACCGGCCCACAGTAGGGGATAAGGTAGACCCCCATCCCAGTGGCGGTTACCTGCATGTGATCAGGTCCGGAGTGCATCGGCCGGTCAACCGGTACGAGAAGTTGACGGCTCCGGAGTCCGTGCCGGCGGCTCCGGTAGAAGTGCGAGACCGGTGGTACCGGACCCTCATTTCGCAGCTCCGGCTGGCGCCGAATCATCAGGCCAACCTGGTCGGGCGCGGCTTCACGGAGGAGTCGATCCGAGGCCGTGGCTACTGCTCGTTGCCCGAAAAGGACCTGCGGCGTGAGCTTGTGGCCCGGGTGATGAACCGAGTTGGCAGCTCGCCCGTCGGCATTCCTGGGTTCTACCAGCACGCGCACTATGGTACGTGGAGTCTGTCCGGCGCCGCCGGGCTGCTCATTCCGGTTCAGGACCACGAAGGCAGAGTCCAGGGCTTCCAGGTCCGGCGGGATGAGGACGGATCCGAGACATGGTCCGTCCGTCGCCCACCGCGACCTGGCACCATCCCGGACGGACCGCGCAAGGGCCAAACCTGCGCGTCGGTCGAGTGCCAGAATCCTGACGGAGAGGTCTGCATCGTGCTCGGCTTCGGGAAGATGGCGGCCACAGTTATGGCGGTCACCCCGGGCGGGCCGATCAAGGGCAAGTTCGAGAAGCTGCCTGACGGCTGCTACGAACTTGTCAAGCCGCTTCGCTATGTCTGGCTCTCCAGCGCCAATGTGAAGAACGGTGTCAACGGCGCCGGCTCCGGGGCGCCCATCCACGTGTCGCGGCCGGTGGGTGTTGCCAACGGCGCGACAAGTGATGTGGTCTGGGTGACCGAGGGCCCGCTGAAGGCCGACCGTCTGGCGCAGTGGAAACGGGAGATCGTCCTCTCTGTCCAGGGTGTCAGCGCCCGCAAGGGCATCATCGAAGAGGTCCTGCGGGCAAAGGCCACCTGGTGCATCGTCGCCTTCGACATGGATCAGAACGAGAACGTGGCCGTTCGAGATGCGGTGAACCAACTCTCGGATGAACTGGATTCCTCCGGCGTCAAAGTCGGGTTTGCCCTCTGGGATCCCGAGTATAAGGGCATCGACGACGCACTGCAGGCTGGACTCGTGCCGAAGGTGTTCAGCCGCAAGAAGACGGCCGTCTCGTGATGATCAGCCCGTTTCATTGGCAGGTAGCTCCCACCGGGGGCCACCCGAATGACAAGGAGGCCTGAGATGAAGGTCATCGCTGTCCTGACTGTGGTGCTTGGCGGGTGTCTATGGTGGCTGAATCATGGCCGCCGCAAGCCTGTGGTGCTGCGGGAGTTCTCCTACATTCGTTTGCGATAGCCCCCTCGATTCGTGGCGGGGTGGCGGCGCTGCTGCCGCCCCAGCCCAAGGCGTCGTTACTCGTGCAAAACCATGCACAACGGAGGTGGCCCGGATGGAGCGGCACACGCGCTGCGGGGGCCCAATCGTCAACGGAAACTGCCCAGCTTGCCGAGTCCGGCGTGTCCCCAAATGTGAGATTGCCCAGGCACCCTTCAAGCCTGATCCTGCCCTGGACGATCAATTCGGGCCGGGGCGGGAGCTCGTCAGGCTGATGGAGGCCCAGCGGCAGGGGGGCGAGGCTACATCCTCGCGCCCAGGACGGTGAGCGGCATGAAGAACATACGGGCAACTGTGCGGAAGATCATCCGCCAGAGTGAATCGTTTCGGCCGGTCAAGCGCCTGGAACTGCCGGGGCTGATCAACTTCTGGACCCGGCGGTCACGATCCGGAGACTCCTGGACACATGTCTGGGTGTTCGCAGGTGTGGATCTCGAGCCGGTGAAAAACGCCCTGTCGCAGGTAATCGAGCTTGGTGGGTCCTCGTTCGATTCACCATACGACTGCACGGGGCGCCCTTTCTCGAACCCCTGCGAGTTCTACGTGCAGCAGGACCGGATCTTCGTGACCCAGTGGGGCGGCTTGGACGTATAGGCGTTCCCGCTGACCACTGCGCCCAGCGTACCTTGCTGGCTAAGTTCATCCGTTCTCGCCCCGGGCCGGGGCACACTCAACCCCGGCCTGGCCGGGGACTGGAGGGACGACATGGCTGCCTGTACGCTTCCTGTGCCAATCGAGACCGGCGATATCCCCGCAGCCTTTGTCAAGGTGAGCGAAGATGGGCAGTTGGTCGATGTTTCGGACTCCGACGTGGCAACGGGCCTTGGCTACTACCAGGTGGCTTTGTCACGTGCGGTATGGACCGAGGTCATTACCCCCGATCCGCGCGCGGTACCCCTCGGGCAGAGCGTGGCTGGACGCCTGCATGATTGCCTGGGGATGCTCAAACTGCGGATGAAAACATGGGGCTCGGTGGTGCGCACCGATCGCGGGCTGGAGTGCCTATTTTCGTTCTACGCCGTGATGAAGGTGAGACAGCGGCGCCTGATCCGGCTTCGGGCGGTTATCCGCCTGGAGGAGGACCAGTCGGCCATGATCACCATCTACGGGGTGAAGGAGTTGCTGCACTAGCCCGGCGCCGGCGCACCAATGGCAACGTTACACCACACCTGGCCAAGCCAGAAGGAGTCGTTATACCGTGAAATTCACCATTGCTCAGGAAACCATGGGCATTGCCCTG
Organism: Symbiobacteriaceae bacterium; assembly: GCA_027356675.1. The sequence continues at coordinate 17,069 of DAHVXO010000267.1, forward strand.
GCCATCGTGGGTCGTGCCGTCAGCAAGAAGAACACGATCCCAGTTCTGAAAGGCGTTCACGTCCATGCGGACGCTGCCCTCGGCAGGGTCGTGCTTCGGGCAACGGACATGGAAAAGGTGCTGGAGGTCCCAGTCCCAGCGCAAGTTGAGACCGGCGGCGCCATCGTCCTGCCGGCACAGATGCTGGTCGACCTTGTACATCGGATTCCCGCCCACGACCTGACGCTCGAGGCGGACATGCGCAATTTCACCGCCACTATCCGGTGGGGGAAGAGCTCCGAGTATAAGCTGCACGGGTTCGCCAGCGACCAGTTCCCAACGATGCCCGATGTGCCGGCCGAAGCGCAGAAGATCAGCGTGAAGCAGGCCCTGCTGAAGGACCTGATCGACAAGACGAGCTTCGCCGCTGGTCAGGACGAATCCAAGCCGTGGTTGACGGGGGCCCTGTTCAAGCTAAAGGACGGGATTCTCAGCGCTCTGACCACGGATGGCGTTCGCATTGCCAACAGTGAGATGCCAGTCGAGAACCCCGGTGCCATCGCATTCACGGTGATTGTGCCGTCCCCCAGCTTGGACGCCCTCGATCGGGTGCTCAGCGTGGAGAACGACGCCATGATCAACATCACCCTCATACCGGGGGGAAACCAGGTGCTGTTTGACACCGGCAAGGTAACGATGCTAAGCCGGCTGCTCGAAGGCCAGTACCCGGATGTCATGCGGTTGGTGCCCCAGTCGTACTCGGCCAAGGCCTCCATTCAGCAGTTCGAGCCCAACGCGGAGATGGAGAAAACCAATCTCCTGGAGGCGATCGAGCGGGCGATGCTCCTTGCCAAGGACGGAGCGCTGAAGCTTTCGTTTACCCAGGGGCTAGTCAAGCTCACCTCCAACACGCCCGAAGTGGGCCAGATCTATGAAGAGGTCCCGGCCAAGTACGAAGGGGAGCCCATCGACGTCGGGTTCAATGGCAAGTTCCTGACCGACTGGATCAAGAAGTTCATCGCTCACGGTTTCGAGTTCGAGCTGAGCGGTCCGCGTAACCCGGCCCGGCTGCGTGCGGGGTCGTGCGTCTACGTGGTGTTGCCGCTGATCAGCTTCTAGGTGCAGTGGTGGCCGGGGTCTCCCCGGCCACCACATCCCCTGTCCGGATGGCTTATCCTCATACCGGTCCCTTCCCGGCGTCGCCGGGCCAAGTTTAACCCCTTGGCCTGTCGGCCAAGGGGAAGGAGGTCCTTGTCCTTATGAGCCCACCGGCAGCGGCGGTGCAAATGAGCTTGTTTGAGGAAGCGCCACCAGAGGAAGCTGTTCCACAGAAGGCGGAGCCCTCTAAACGCTCCGCCCCGCGGCAACCAGCCCGCCGGCCTAACGCCTATCCGGCGCTCACAAACCAACTTGCTCTGAACGATGAACTGGTGGCCCGAAAAAAGGCGGAGTCACAGGAGAAACTGAGACGGAAGAAGCTGGGCCTGCCCAAACTGGTGAAGACGGAAGCAGACAAAGCAGAGGAACGGATCCTGCAGGAACGGTGGATGGACGCATGCCGCGTGCTGGCCCTTCGAGGGCACGAGCCGCTGCCGTTCCCTGACATGCTGGAGGAAGTCAGACGCCGGGTCACGGATGACCCGGGACACTACGGACTCCAGAACGATCCGGCCGCTCTTGACCCTGATTCCATTGTCTTTCTGAACTGCGGCCTGGGCCAGAACTCCGTCTGCCTATGTGTACTCCTGGTTTTAGGGCTCCTGCCGGCCTGGATCTATTCACACCACGTCGTGATCGTTTTCTCGGACACCATGGCGGAACGCCCATCAACGTATGCATACGCGCTGAACGTCCTGATTCCATTCCTGGACCGCTACGGCGTGGAGTTCGTCTGGCTCATGCCCGATGTACCTTTCCACTACGGCATGTCGGAGCCCGCTCCGGAACTGGCCTGGTTGGATGAAGCACTGGCTGAGGTCAAAACCGAAAGCCGGTTTCACGTCACGCGGAACCGGGTGCTGAAAGGCATTATTGAGACCTACGTCGGTGACGTGCACGCCAGCTTTCCGATGTGGTCAAGCCGCGCACGCTGCACGACCAATCACAAGCAAAATGTGCTCGCCAGGTACCGGGACGCGGTTCGGCGGGACTGGAACGGCCGGAGCGCTGTTCAGCAGACCAACAGCGGTTACCGTGATTGGGTTTTGGTCGGCATTGGCGCCGACGAACCCGGGCGGGCGGAACCAACGTTGGAGCAGAACTACCTCTGTCTCTATCCGCTGCTTGCGTACAATCTGGGCCGCCAGGAACAGGTGGCGTTGATCGAAGCGGCAGCCTTGCCGGTGCCCGAGAAGAGCGGCTGCTGCGTTTGCTATGCGGCCCCAATGTATGAACGCTGGTATCTATCCCAGAGTTTTCCTGCCGTCTTTGGTCAGATGGTCGCCATGGAGCAGGCCAGCATCGAGGATCGCCTCAACCGTATCGACCCGAAGACCAAGCTCCCCGCTCCCTTGAAGCCCAATTATGTCTGTCAGGAATATGATCTTCCCCTGCCGGAAGCCGTCGCCAAGTGGCATGAGGAAAACCCCCATGTCACCGTGGAGATGTGCGCGGAATGGCTCATTTCGCGGACCTACAACCGCGATGAGCGCCCGGTGAAGTGCCACGTGACTGCCGATCAGCTCACCTTTGATGTGGATGGGCTGGACCCGGACGAAGTGCTGGCGCTGCTCGAACAGATCGAGGCCGAGGAAGCCGGCGACCAGATGGAATTCCCAGTCCCGGCGCCGATGGGGAATGTACGTTGAGCGCTCAACGGTCTTCACCTTTGCGTCCGACCCACCTAGCGGGAATGACCCGGTATGTGGGCTAGGCCCATGTCCTTATTCATCGGCCAAAGTCCACATCCACCCCCTGCATTCCAGGGCGAGAAATACACCTCGCCCTCGTGGCGAGGTGGGAGGAGTTGTCTGTCTATGGATCGTGAACCTACGATTTTGGCCGGCGTACTGAACGGCGAACACGCCTGGGAGGTGCCGATGCCCGGCGACTTTGTGCAAGCATTTCAGTGCTGCAACAGCGTGATCCCGGATGGTACCTATGGCGTTATCGAAGGACTGCGTGGCAAAGCAGAGTCCACCTATAGCATCTGCTGGAACGTTGCTTCTCATCCTTGGGGGGGCGGACCTGACGATGCGGTGATCGATGCCTCTGGCGGACCTGTCCACCTGGATGTCCCTTTCGCCCTCCTGCAGCCCACCCGACAGACCATCCAACGGGTCTTCTACAGCGGCAGGCCGATCCCTAATGCTACTCCCAAGGTGATCCGAACAGTCCGACTGTACCGGCTGGACTTTAAGGGTGCCTTCGATGCAAGGGAGATCCTAGCCAACCGCTGACCTTTCCCGCTGCGGGAATCGACACCCTACGCCCGACCCGCACAGCGTAGCGGGGCGATGGGCGCCGGCGGTCTGCAGCAGTCCCGGTCTGAACGCCGATGGGGAGAGTCGGGTGAACGGCTTCAGCCTTCACGAATCCCCCTATTCATAACGATGGAGGAATCGCACATGAAGGTCATCGCTGAGGTCTGCATTGACATCTCGAAGGGCTTCCAGCAGTTCGTCGTTGATGGTTCCGGCGCAGTCAAGCAGGTCGACACGATCCCGATTAACCTGGTGAAGGGGGAGCATTTCTCCTTCATGGGGCAGTCGGCCCGGCTCCAGGGCGGGGGCACCTGGGAAGTGACGGCCATCGAGGCCGGCAGGGACACGGTGCTTGGCCGCCGCTACAACTACGAGACGGGGGAGTGCTTCGGTGACGAAACGCCCTTCTCGTATGCCCACCTTCAGGAGCTATCAGACGCCGGGGAGATGCTCATTGACGAGCGTCTGCCGCGGCTCGGCTAATGTGAACGGGCATTGACAGGAACGGACTCCGCGCTAGCGGGGTCCGTTCAACTGTGTAGAAGTTATTGCGCTTAACTTAGTGCTGGTGGTACAATCACATCGGATCCGATTGCCGCGTTGCGGCAGCTGTTTCCGGACAGCGCCCTATCTCTGACTGAGAAGGATGCCGGTTACGGCCAAGGTGTTGTTACTCACCCCAGGTGGCGTTATTGCCTCCTGGGGTTTTCGTGTTCTTCGGAGCACGATGGCACCGTTATTTCAGGGGCGACTGCCCCAAAGGAGGCGTTTTGCTTGAAGGAGAGCCGACCAGTCTCGCCCGAGACCCAGGCCCGGATCGACGCCGGCATCGAGCGCGTGCTGCAGATGTTCCACACCGAGGACTTCCCAGAACGGGTCGCGGAGACATTCCTACACCGGCAGGCGGGCGGAGAACGACCGTGCTCCGGTTGGTCCCTGGTCAACATCCTCTTGATGCTGGCACAGGGATCGGTGGATGCTCGCACCATGAAGGAATGGAATCGGGTTGGTCGCCGGGTGCGCGCGGGCAGCAAGGCCATCTACATTCGCCGTCCCACGCGGAAGATCGCAGTGAAGATGACCGATGAGGATGGCAACGAGCAGGTGGTGCCATTACCAGTCGACTACGGTTGGACTCCCAGGTATCGCTATGAGGACACGGAAGGGGACCCGCTCGCCATCCCGGATTATCGGCCTATCCAACTGCCACCGCTTTACGATGTGGCGGAGAAGCTCGGGCTGCGGGTTGACTACGGGCCCTGCGAAGGGAAGTTTGCGGGCTACTATGCTCACCGTGCGAAGCGGATTCACCTGTGCACGCACGACGTAAACACCTTCTTCCACGAGCTGGCCCACGCGGCCCACGCGACCTTCCACCGGCTGACCGGTGGGCAGGAGGCGGTGCAGGAGATCGTCGCGGAGATGACCGCCTGCGTCCTTGCCATCCTGTACGGTTACGAGGGGTTCGTGTGGAATGGCCACAAGTACATTGCGCACTACGCACAGGGCAAGAGCCCTGCCGAAGCGGTGCTGCAGTGCCTGGTTGACGTTCAGCGGACTCTCGGCGTGATCATGAGCACCCACATGGATGATCCGGTGGAAAGACCGGATGTCCTGGTGGCGGCCTGACGCCTCCCGGGCGAAGCCGAGACAGCAAAAGGCAGCGGTTATTCAAGTGCTGCGTCGCCGGGCCCCCAACCCATCACGGTACCGAGCCTGGCGAACCAGCTCTACACCCCCTGAGGGAGGAGTTCTCCTTGTCAAAATGGTTTCAGTTGGCGCCACCGCGCCGGGGCACGGAGTGGTTCACCACGATCCTGTCCGTCTATTTTGGGGATATCGTGGCCCAGGGACGGATGTACAACCTGTACGAGTGCGTGAACATCGACTACCTGTCCACTCTCCAGGCCCCCACCGAGTTCTTTGCCGGCAAGATCGTCTCGGAGTTCAACCTTGACCGCTCCGACATTCACTGGGCAAGCCGGTTCGTCCGTGAGTTCCAGAAGGCATCCAGCGGTGGTTCACGTGACCTCGCTGAATTGCTGGCCTTTCTGAAACGGCGGGGCTATCAACCCTGCCAGAAGCACGCAGGTGCCGATGCCTTCCTCCCGCTGGCCACCTTCCCGATAGACCCCTACTGGGTCGCCGAGAACAGCCAGGTCAGGGCGGCCGGTGTCTTTGCTGCGACACGGGACGAAGCGATTGCCGGCATCGAGCGTTACCTTACGGATCTGCCAAAGAGCAAGCCCGGGTACGCCCGTCGGGCGCCTCTGGCGCTGCAGGAATGGGCAGATAAGGGGCGTCCGCTGACAGTGCACCCGCCGGAGGTGCCGCTGGTGCCTCCGATGTTGTCTGCGGCAGGTTTCAGGCTCCCGGATGCCCCCGTGCTGTCCCTGACAGCCTGAGGCGAGGGAGATAAGGGTTAGGGGTCCTTCCTTGACGCGGTAGGGCTCGCCCTTTGCGGGTCCTGCCTATTGGAGGATTGGCCCCACGGCCCCAACACGGGCGCCGACCAGGTTTAGGGTAATGGGACCGGGTCACAGCGGAGCAGAATCCGCTCCGGCTGATGGTCTGTCGTCCTGCAGGTGTTGTTATTCACCCCGAAGGGGGCAATCATCTCTTCGACTGGTTACTTGCAACCGGTCATACATCCGGAGGTCGTTATCCATGGCTACACAGAAGTCGGCCGCTGGCCAGGCAACGTTTTTCCAGCTTGATCAGGCAGCGGAGGTCTTTCCGCAGCCGCCGGCCCGGCCCGAAACAACGACCCGACTTGATGCCGGAACCACGACGGCGGGCTCGACTGAGCGACCCAGGACGGTGTTGCCTGCCGCCCCAGCCGTGGAGGAACGCTACCGGTTTCCTTTCACGGTTCGGTACGGGCTCGATCCGGTCGAGCTGCTAGGGTTTGTTGATGGCCAGGAGTACACGAAGGCGCAGGTCAAGGAGCTCCTTGTGTCCCACTGCCAACTCCCTGAGTTTGGAAAGCCCCACATGGACCTCCTGTACCACGCAGAGACCAACTCCTTCATCGTCTCTGCGCTTCTCAACAAGAAGGGCGCGCTGGGAACTATCCCAGCCGCCCTCCTTCTCCAGACGCAGGACCTGTTCAAGGAGACCTTCGCCAAGCACGGCACAGAAGATCGCCTGCTGGTCTATCGCAACGAGAAGGGGGAGCTGTGGGCCGTCCAACCGCCCATGAAGCGATCTGTTGATGAGGTCGAAATCCTGGGCGCCCTGCAGACCACCGTCATCCATGAAGGTCAGACGTGGGGGTTGATGGCGGACCTTCACAGCCATCACCACTTTGGTGCGTTCTGGTCGGAAGATGACGATGAGAACGAGTACCTCCGGAGGGTTGTCTACGGGGTCTTCTCGTGGAAAGGTGGCCAGGACGTCTGGCTCTTTCGGCACTTCACGGGCACCGAGCTGGTTCCGCTTCACTATGCGGAGGTGGTCGTAGATGGGTAACCCCTTCACGAGCGACCGCCTGGCCGTGATCATCATCGGCGCCGACATGACCGGCTCGGCCGTGTTTCAGGACCTCGTGCGCTTCCTTGCCCATATGGTCGAGATCCACGTGGTGGACGGCGGCACGGTAAAAGAAGCGGACTTGGCCCGACAGCACTTCACCAGCAAGGACGTGGGCAAAAACAAGGCGAGGGTCTTACAGGCGAGGGCAACTGGGGCGCTCGGACTTGACCGGGTGTTTGCGCACCCGTATGACCTGACCGATGTCCGCCAGTTGCATGACCTGGCTCAGTTCTATGCTTCGGTTATTCTGATAGGTACTGTCGACAACCGGCTGGCCCGATCGGTGCAGGAGCAGTTCGTTCGGGAGACAAAGGTGGCCACCTACTACCTGTGCCTTACCGACGGCGAGTATGCAGGCGGGGTGATGGCTCTCTGCCGGACCGACGAAGGCGAGGCCGACTCCGTGGGCTCCCCGATGGACCCGTCACACCTGACGGACGTAGCGGGCGAACCCGTGAGAGGCGGACTTGTGCCAACCGCCGGCAAACTTCCGGCTTGGATAAGCAGTCGCATGGCGGCAATCATCTCCCTGGAGTTGGTTGCCAAGGCACTCAAGGGGAACCTGCAGACTGGCCTCGCGCACTTCCATCAGTGCAGGATTTCCCGTGTCACGCCAGCCCTTACTCAGCTTGTCGCCGGCCGCATTGCCGTCATTCTCGTTGGAGCAGGCGGAATTGGGTCAGCCGTGTTTCAGGACCTCGTGCGCTACTTATCCCCCATGATTGAGATTCACCTGGTGGACGGCGACCTCGTGGAAGGCCGAAACCTCCAAAGGCAGCACTTCACCAGGAAGGATCTCAGGCGGAACAAGGCCAGTGCGCTACATGAGAAGGCTCGGGACTTGCTCAAACGAGAGGGCGTGCAAGCCCACGCCTTCTACCTCACCGAGCCCGAACAGTTACACCAGATCGCCCGGAACTACTCGGCGGTCATCCTGATCGGTGGGGTTGATAACCACCCGGCCCGGAAAGTGCAGGAGCAGTTCGTTCGGGAGACCAAGGTGCCCACTTACTACCTCTGTCTTGCCAACGGTGAGAACAGCGGTGAGGTGTTCGCCACCTACCAGGTCGATGGAGCCCAATATGGGTTCTTCCGCTCCCACATTGATCCGTCAGTACTCACGGATGAAGAGGGGGACCCCACACGGCGCAGCTGCGGTCAGCAACTGGATGCTGGAAGCATCCAGACGCTGGTGGCCAATCGCAAGGCAGCGATTATCGCGCTGGAGTTGGTCTTCCAAGCACTTGTGGGAACAATTCAGACTGGCATTGTTTATTTCGATGAGTGCACGACCGCTCAGGTGGCGGTGGTTACTCCTGCGGCTGCCTAATCTCAAGGTGATGGAGGTGAGACTGTGGATCTTCGTGAGTGGTTCGCTCGCACCGATCTGCCAAAAGTCCCCCACATGAAGCAGCGGCTTCAGTTTGTTCCGCCGTCGAAGTTTCGTAGCGACGAAGTCATGGAGCTGTTTCTCCGGGGCTATGACCACGGATTTCGGCTCACTACGCGCAGCGGAATGCCGACTCCCTTGCTCAACCTGATGGCCTCACTTATGTCCTTTCGGGTCAATGGGCCTCTGGAGAGCAGGGTGGTCGTGGCGGAACTGCTTCCATACGAACAGCTCCCTAGTCTCGAACGGGAGCGCTTTGGTGAGCCTGGGAAGTGGTATTTGTCAAATATCACCACCCGCATTAGGGGAACAGGCGGGGCGTTTGGTGGTGGCGGATGCGGGTCATCTGACTGGATTCGCAAGCTTCTCCCGGGATTGATCCGCAAGGACATCCCCACCCGCGAGGATGGCCGCAAACGGTACCGTGTGCACTATCTAGCCGTTTGTCCACCGGATTGGAGGGTTGACCATGGGGTCTACGAAGGGCTCTACCGGTACACGTTTGGACACCAATGCAAGTACCCAGACGGATACGAACTTCTTAGATCTATCCGTGCTGAATCTCAAAAGCAGGGATCGCCAGGAACGCTACCTGCAGCGGGCTAAGGGACACGTTGAAGTGCTCCGGCCCCTCTACGCGCAGATCCGTAAGCGGCTCCAGGAGTGTCGTCGAGACGGTAACACCCCGCTCGACTTGGCGAACGACCTGACTCGGGAGGCAAGGATCTCCCCGGAGATGGGCTTGCTGGCCTATGACTTGCTCGAATTGGTGGAGGGCATCGGTCTGGGCTTTGCTAAGGAGGATGAAGCCCGACAGGAGAGCTTCCGTTTCTTCCTAGACAACATCGACAAACTCCGGCCCTTAGTAGGTGAGGAGGTATTGTTTTGAGCGACTGGCGTGGTTCGGTCGTGCAGGAAGTCGTTATTCGCATCAATCGGGACATGCTGCGCCAAGGCATCATCCCGACGACAAAGGTGACCCCAAAAGGGGAGAGGACAGTAAACCTGGGCTTGTATGACGCCTCGGTGCTGCTTAACGACCTCTTCGCCTGGGAGGCCCGCAACCGGAGCGTAACGATGATGTCCCGCTTTGAAACAAACGGGTTTATCGCGCTCGGTCAAAATGGCGGGAAGTGGATGGCTGTTAAGGAACTTGAACCGTCGAAGTACTACCTGATTTCGGCGACGGAGAAGGTGTATCACTGCCACCTGCCACGGGTGATCATCCAGACCAGCAACTATGGTTATACCTACTTGTTCTGGACGAGAGACAGAAAGCTCAAGCCAACGAGCAGGCTGTACCCACTCGTGCTTGGGAACGTTTCTTTGGACGGACAGGTATGTTTCGGGTCCACCGGTCTCAAGTGCAAAGGCCCTGAAGAGGTGGACGCGTTCGCCCGCAAAATCATTGAGGCGCCCACATCTGGGCACTGGTGGCACGTCTATCGTGGTCGCTGGTTTCGGAAGATGCGTGAGGAACGGGGCTTGTCGTTGGAAGAGGTGGCTACGGCCGTCAAGCTTACCCCTGAGACGCTTGCTGCCCATGAGGCTGACAAGAAGCCTATGGTGAACACGGTGGCTTATAAGTTGCGGGATTTCTTTGGCCTTCCCGGCAGGGA
>DAHVXO010000287.1 GCA_027356675.1 Symbiobacteriaceae bacterium
ACCACTACCTGGCCTGGTATCGCCTTCCTGGCCGGACCGCCCGGCAACTGCTGGTCGAAAGCAACACCCTGCGGCCGCGACGGGTGGGGTGAGCCGACCGCTGGGTAGCCGGGGCCGGTCAGGGCGTGCTGCAATCCCACAGTTCCCTGGAACAAAGCTTAGGCGGTGCGAAGGCATTACCCCCACACCGGCGGCTGTCGTCACGCCCGATGGCGATCGCCAGATGACCCTGGCGGCTTACGTGGGCGATGATGTCATTCCTGTGCCGGGCCGTCTGCCAGGAAGTAGCCGGCCAGACGATCGGCCTCAAAGAGATCATACCGTTATAGTGCCGAACCGTATTCTACACCCCCGTGTTGCGAACACCACCGCCAGGGGTATGACTGTGAGCTGGGTTGGCAGCGTATGCGGCCGCTGGTACGAATTGGACGTTGACTATGAGGCGAGACGGGTTCGTATTTAGTGTTGACTATTTGAGTACGATATTTTAGTCTTATAATAGACCCCTCCAAAAAAGTGAAAAAGGCAAACCCGCCGAAAGGTGGGGACGCAAAGCCACGGGCCTAAGCCGCAAGGTATGGTAGCCGGGTTGCCACGTGGGAAACGGCTGATTCACCCATTCCCCCGTGGGGGGAGTGGGTGATGCCATTTGTCCGAGGAGGGATTGGAATGATTCGCAGCAGACGGATCCTGAGTTCAGTTCTGTTCCTCGCACTCCTGCTGGGCCTCCTGATTCCAGGTGCCGCAGCCAGTGCGCAGGGGCCGCGAGAACGCTTCCTGGTCGGGATGGCGGACGCCGTTGGCGAAGACGCCGTTCGGGCTGTAGGCGGGACAGTCGAGCGGCGTTCGCACCAACTCGGAGTGGCGGTTGCAAGCGTTCCGACAGCGCGTGTGGCCGATCTGCAGAAGGATCCCCGGGTCAGCTTTGTCGAGCGGGATCAGAAAGTAACCACGTCCCAACTGACATGGGCCAATCAGTTGACCTGGGCCGATCAGCTGACCTGGGTAGATCAGTTGACCTGGACCGAACAGCTGACCTGGATCAACCAACTGACCTGGATCAACCAACTCACCTGGATCAACCAACTGACCTGGATCAACCAACTGACCTGGGTTGATCAACTGACCTGGGGTGATCGGCTCACCTGGACCGACGGCAAGCAGGTCACATCGGATTGGGGCAACCGGGCCGTGGGCGCACCGCTGGCCTGGCAGCGGGGGAACCGTGGGCTGGGTGTCAGGGTGGCGGTGTTGGATACCGGCATTGACCTCACCCATCCCAACCTGAAGGTGGCCGGCGGGACCAACATCGTGAACCCGACGGCTGGCTACGGTGACGACAACGGACACGGCACCCATATGGCCGGCATCATTGCTGCCAGGGGCCAGCGCGGTGTATCCGGTGTGGCGCCGGACGCTTCGCTGTACTCCGTGAAGGTGATGGGTGCGGACGGGACTGGTCAGCTCAGCGACGTGATCCTGGGACTCGACTGGGCCCTCGCCAATCACATGCAGGTCGCAAACCTCAGCCTGGGCAGCCATGCTGCGTCCCGTGCTCTGGAACAGGCCCTGGTTCGGGCACGTGAGCAGGGGCTCGTGGTCGTCGCCGCTGCCGGCAACTCGGGCAACAAGCCTGGACAGGGAAACACTCTGGACGTGCCCGGCCGCTATGCCTCGGTGCTGACGGTGGGTGCGCTGGAGCCGAACCTGAATCGGACGCTCTTCTCGTCTACGGGTAAGGAACTCGACCTGATGGCCCCGGGTGTTAATATCCTTAGCACCTCCCCGGGTGGCTATCGAGTCGGCAATGGCACCTCCCAGGCAGCGGCATTCGCCTCCGGGGTGGTGGCGCTGGTACTGGCTGAGAATCCGTCTGCCACACCGGCTGCGGTCGAGGCCATCTTGTTCCGCTCCGCACAACCCTTGACGGTCTCCGGTCCCGACTGGCGATACGGGCATGGTCTGATCCGTGTGCCCGTTACACCGTAATAGCACCCATGGGCACACGGTGAATGGGGTCGCTACTGCCGTGATGCGGTGGTAGCGACCCTTTCGCCCACAGGGGGGATTTGGGTGCCGCGCTCTGTCAAGCTGTACGCCTGGAGCCTGGGGGTGGCAGGGCTTGTTGCTCTGCTCTGGTATCTCCCGGCTTTGCCAGCGTCAAAACTGCTCCCTACTGTCGGGTTGGTCATAGGCGCGGTCATCTTCGAGCGGTACACCCTGATCCTGCCCAACCGGATCGCTTTCTCGTTGGGCTCCACCTTTGTCTTCCTGGCATACGGCGCCCTGGGTGTAGCGCCGGCATTCGTCGTGGAGGCTGCCGCTGCGATCGTCAGCGGCAGGCGAAGCAAGCATTTTGTGCAGCAGGTCTTCAATTTTGGGCAGCTACTCATATCCCTATTGATGCTGCACTTCAGCGTTACGGGCCTTGGCCAGGGCGGCCAGGGGATGACGATCGGTTACGCGGCTTCATTGCTGGTCGGTGGTCTTGTTTTCTTCGCCGTGAACACCACTCTGGTGGGTGTAGTCATCTACATGCTCTCGCGGCGCCGCTTGGTCTTTGTTATCGCGGAACTCGTGCAAGAGTCCTACATTGGGGTTCTTGGGTCCCTTGGCCTGCTGCTCCCGCTGCTGGTTACCGTCCGGCAGGACGAATGGCCTTTCCTGATTCTCAATGCGCTGGGCCTGCTGGCTTTCCGGTATGCCGTCAATCTGTATCTGGAGCAGAAGCAAACCCACCTTGACTCTCTGACCAAGCTGTCGTTGCTGATCGAACGCAAGACAGGGGCTCTGGAAAGTCACGCCGTCCGTGTCGCTAACCTGGCGCGGGCAATGGCGGAAGCCATGAAGTTGCCGGCAGACCTCATTGACACCATATACGCAGCCGGCGTTCTGCATGATGTTGGTGAGGCTGAGGTGGATCCGCGTGTCGTCTCCGTCATGGCGCGCAAGGCCATTCCCACCCTTGCCGACCTGGAGGCTTACCGGCAGCACCCGGTTTTGGGCGAGGAACTGGTCGGCCGGATGGAAGGCATGGCTGCAGTAGCCAGGCTGATTCGGCACCACCATGAGGCCTGGGACGGTTCGGGTTACCCGGACGGCCTGCGCGGGGATGCCATACCCCTGGGTGCACGGATCCTGGCTGCGGCTGAGGCTGTGGAAGGCGTTGGCGGTGACCTGGAGGCCAAGCTGTCCGCCATCACCGAACTGGCTGGAACGGTGATTGCGCCGGGGCTGGTTGCAGTACTGGAAGCGGCGCTTCGCAAGTGCGAACGACCAGTCGAAAAGGTCGCGGCCATCATGGACGATGCCGGTGTCACCATGCTGCAGAGCAAGCTGCTGCAGACGGTGCGCAGTTCCCAGCTCCTGGAGACCATGGGGGTGGGCCGGGTCCTTTCGTATGAGCACGGTGTCTTTACGAATTTTCTCGGGACCCGAGTCGCACCTCCAGCCCGGGACGAAGTGATCAGGCTGGCAGACCAATGCCTGAAGAGCCAACTGCCAGCTCGCACCCACGTGGTGGAGGGAGACACCGTCTACGATGTGTACAGCATTCCCGCCGGTGAGTCTGTCGTCAGTCTACTGCTCTTTGACGTGACCCAGGCGCTCGCGGTGGAACGCGAACAGACCAGGCGGATCTTCCGGGCGTACCGGGATGTGATCTCGGTGGCTACACAGAACCGGCTCCTGCTCATCGATGGCGAGGAGTGCCAACGCCTCCTGTTAGAGGGATCGCCCGATGGGGAAGTACCACTGGCGGCCACCGCAGATGGCCATGCCGCGCGCCTGAGGGTGGACGAGGTGGCAAAGGCTCACCAGTTGGACAAATCCGAGGCCTTCCATCTGAAGGTGTGTGCCTCGGAGGCAATCACCAACGTGTTCAAGCACGCCGGCAAGGGTACCATGGCGATTCGGTCGAGTCCAGGGTTTCTGCGCATCGTCGTGAGCGACCGGGGCGACGGGATCCCGTTCGAGATCTTGCCCCAGGCGGTTCTGAGGGAAGGGTATTCCACAAAGCGGTCACTGGGCAAGGGATTTACGATCATGCTGCGCTACCTGGACCGGGTCCTGCTCCACACGTCCGCTGAAGGAACCGTCATGATCTTGGAAAAGGAACTGCCTTCGCTCGCTCAGGCGGAAGTTGCGAACAGGGAGGTCAACGCATGTTGACGGTCACGGCGCGGCACCAAGGTGACCTCCTGTCCCTGGGTCTGGAGGGGGAACTGGCTCTGGAGTCTGTCGAGGAGTTCCTGGCCGCGGTGAGCCAGTACACACCTCAGGGCCAACGGCTGGAGTTGGATTGCCGGGGGTTAATCTTTGTGGATTCCACCGGGATGAACGCGCTGTTGCAGGTTGTGTTGCGCTGGCGGCGGGCGCGGGTGCAGATTCAGGTGGTCAACCTGGCGGACGACCTGCACGACATGCTGGACATACTTGGCTTTTTTGATGTACTGGCACAGGAGCCATGACCGTGGGTAAGGAGTGGCTCAAAATGCCCCTACAGCAAACAGCGAGTCACGGTGCCAAACCGGGGTCAGAGCGACCGGACTTGACACCCTGGCCAAGCAAAGAGCCCAGCAAAGAGCAATGGGAACGGGAACTGGCCTTCGCCGGGAGGGTTCAAACCGCCTTACTTGAAGCCAGTTCCGTGGCGGCTTGGAGCGACTCCGTGCAGGGCCTCAGCGTCCCCCACTACATCGTAGGTGGGGATTACTTCGACGTTTTCAGCCTGCCGGACGGGCGGCTGCGCATGCTGGTGGCTGATGTTATGGGCAAAGGTTTCGGTGCAGCCATGCTCATGACCATGTTTCGTGGCATCGTGCGTGCCGCTTCCTTGCACTGCACTTCACCCGGCACTCTCTTAAAGCAAGCCAACGATTTGTTATATGAAGATTTACAGGAAATGGGTTCGTTCATTACAGCATCTTGTGCGGACTATGAGCCTGGCGTGGGCGCCGTGACGGTTGCCAGCGCAGGCCACCCCTATCCGCTCTTCCTGCATCAGGGCGCCGCCGAGGCAGATTGGCTCAAGGTCAGGGGCATCGGTTTGGGCATGCTGCCTGACCGTGCGTATCAAGAGCACCAGATCGAGCCTTCGGCTGGTGATCTCATGGTCCTGTACACGGATGGGATCATCGAAGCCAGGGACTCGCAGAACCGAGAGTTGGGCGCCGCCGGGTTGCAGCGGCTGGTCATAGCGAACCGGGAGGCCCCCGTTCCCGAACTGTTGCAGTCCGTGCTGAGCGGTGTCGCGGTGCACACAGCCGGGGTAGGACCGCGGGACGACGTCACCCTGGTCGCCTTCAGGTTCCGGGGGGTGGGTTGATGGAAGAGGGACACCACTACATTCCCCTGGGCAGTTCCACCCTCATTTCCTTGCTTGAGGAGGTCGTTGGCCAGGCGTGCACCGTCACCTTCAGGGCCGGCGGAGCGCTCGTGGAACTGCCCGGGCGCCTCGAGGGTCTGCAGGGGAATCGCTGGACCCTGCGACTCACCGCGCCTGTTGGCGAGTTCGCCGCTCAGCAGGTCCGGATCGCCGTTGCGGAAAAACAGGTCCTGTTTGAGTCTCTGGTCCTTGGGGGGTCGGCTACTGCGGGATATCTCTTGTCGTATCCGCTCTGGTTCATCGGCCCGGAACGCAGGCGGACGGAACGCGTCGAAGTGGAACTGCCCTGCCGGTTTTCCGCGGAAGCGGAAGGCACGAGCGAATGGCATTCCGGCGTGATCAAGGACGTGAGTACAAAGGGTGTCCATCTGGTCACAGGGATGGATCTGCCCCCTCGGACCGCTTTTTGGTTGCGGCTGTCGATTCCGGAGCACCCGGTTCCACTCTTGCTGCGAGCCAGCAGCGTCGGGTCGATCCCTGGTGGCGATACCTATACCGTAAGGGCCGAGTTTCAGGACCTTTCCGCACAAGCCGAGGCAGCCCTGCTGCGACTCATGCGCAAGTGGCAATCAGTATGGCCCGGCCACATGGAGGGAAAGGGATGACATTTGCAGCACTGCCGAAGGCGTCCAGCGATCCCCTGTCCCTGATCGCACAGATCCCGCTGCAACGTGACGATCCCGTTGAGACGTTGCACCCCTTGCTTGCCCGCAATGTCGATCAACTGGAAGATAAGGTCCAACTGATGTGGGAGACCGGTGCGGTGCAGAAGTTGGTGCTGGTCCAGGCCAGTGAGGTGTTCCACATTTTTCTGGTCCCGAGCGGGGAGCGGACGGGGCATCTGCTGGTGTGGGACATGAGCCCGGTTGAGCGTCTGAGGCGGCGTTACCACGAAACGGTGATCCATACCTACCGGGACGTGTTGTACGCGGCCACAGAAGGCCGGCTGCTCGTCGTTGATCCGGTGGAGATCGGGGACTTGATTGGCGAACCCATATGGGAGGCCGGGCACCCGATCCGAGTCCCCGCCGACATCGGGGCCTGTCGCAGCCTGGTGATGAGTGCCCTGCGCGAGGCCGGGGATCAGCCAGGGCGGGTTCTGGAGTTCGCCCTGGCCGTGTCGGAAGCGGCGTCCAATGCGTTGCAGCACAGCGCCGGCGGCGAGTTTCGGTTGTTGCGTGCCGCCAGCGGGTGGACGGCTATGGTGAGCGATCAGGCGGCGGGAATGGACCTGGCCATGCTGCCGCATGCCACCCTCCTCAGAGGTTACAGCACCAAAGTCTCCCTGGGGATTGGCTACACAGCGATGTTGCGATGCATGGACCGCGTGGTGATCGCCACTTCCAGTAGCGGTACTACCGTACTCTTGCAACGGTTTGCAGCAAGTCATGCAGAAGAGGTGGAAGCAATTGCTCAACCTGTCGTTGACGCCAGAAGTTCTTCGTAGCGGGGTACCAGTTAAGCCGGGCACCGTGCTGTTGCGCACAGAGGGCAGGGAAACACCCGGACTGGGGAGCGGTACCGCCATGTCGCCCAACGGCAGCTTCGTCGTTGCGACGGTGGAAGGGTTGGCTCTGGTCGGTCGGCAGACCGTGCTGGTGGTCCCGGCGCAGATCCGCCGCAGTGATGTGCATCGGGGGGCGCCGCTGGTGGCAACCGGGAATCTGGTGGTGATGGGCGCCCTGCAGCCCGGGGCGCAGATAAAGGCTGGCGGCTCTGTCGGGGTCATGGGCGAGGCCCAGGACGCGCGCATTGAGGCGCTGGGCTCCGTAACCTTGATGGCGGGTTGTTCCCATAGCGTGATCCGGGCGGGGGCGAATAACCAGGTCTACCAGAGCAGCCTGGATCGCCTCGAAGCGGCGGAGCTGTCCCTGGACCGGCTTCTCGGCGTGATCCAACAACTACAGGAACATCCGTCGTTCCGGATGGTTGACTTGCGGGTCAGCCTCAAACTCTTGATGCAGGTGCTTGTGGAGCAGAGTTTTGCCGCGTTTCCCGGGGAGATGTCCCGGGTGCTGAAGCAGTGCCAGCTGCACGCCCACCTCGGCGGTGCGGTCGCGGCCCTGGGGGAGCTCGTGGAACGGCGCTTTTACGGCACGAACCTGCTCACGATCACGATCGAAGAGGTGCAACGGGCCCGCCAGCTCACGCTTGAGGCCATGGATTTACTCGTGAAGGCGCGTGACGCGCAGCAGCGATTGACGATCCGGTACAGAGCGGTTGAATCGACCTTGCGGTCCAACGGCATCATCGAAGTGCAAGACGGCGATTTGCAAGCCTGCAAGGTGGAGGCCGGTGCCGGCGTCCGGGTTGACGGGCGGATTGCCAGCTGCGTCGTGGTGGCCCAGGAATGGATTGAGGCCACGGACGTCGATGGCGGGTGTTCCGTGGAGGTGAGCGGCCCGGGTGAGATTCGGGCGCTGCGGATCCACAGCGACGCCCTGGTGCGTGTTGGCCACCGATCGATTCGGTTGGATACCGTGGTTTCGCCTGCCGTGGTTCACCTGTCCCAGGGAAATTTGGCGTTGCAACGGAGTCAGGAGGTCGCGCAAAATGGCTGAAAGCCGCATTGTGGTCACTGGCAGTCTCGATATGGCTACCGTTCCTCAGTTGACGCAGGTGGTTGCGGCCGCATCCCGTGAGCACGAACGGGTGATCCTGGATGTGGCGAATCTGGAGTTTGTGGATTCCACCGGGGTGCGAACGCTGATCACCCTCCGGCAGCAGTTGGAAAAGGAAGGCAGAGCCCTCGCATGCGAGGGCTTCCGCCAGGAGATCCTGGATATTCTTGACATTCTGGGCGTGCGGGAGTTGATCGTGGGGGCCGCTTCCTGAGCACCCCGACCTGATCAGGGCGCCTCAGTCAGGGACTCCATCACCTCCAGCGCCGCCTTCACCACCGCCGGGTCGAACTGGCTGCCAGCCATGCCGATCAACTCCCCCCTGGCTCGCTCCTCCCCGATCGACCTCCGGTAAGGCCGGTCGCTGGTCATGGCGTCGTAAGCATCCACCACCGCCAGGATCCGAGCCCCCAACGGGATCGCATCCCCGGCCAGCCCATCCGGGTAACCGGGGTTCGGCCCGCTGGTCCGGCCATCCCAGCGCTCCTGGTGGTGGCGGACCATGGGCACCACGTTGCTCAGCACATCCAGCTCTGAGAGGATGGCGGCGCCCATCTCGGGATGCTGCCGCATGATTTGCCATTCCGCCGCCGTCAGCGGCCCGGGTTTCTTCAGGATGGCGTCAGGGATCACCACCTTGCCCAGGTCGTGGAGCACCGCCGCAAACTCCACGTCCTGCACATCGGCGTCGCTCATCCCGAGCCGGCGCGCCACCTCCCGGGCGGTCCTGCGGACTCGCTCGGAGTGCCCGTGGGTGCAGGGATCCTTGAACTCCGCGAACTTGGCCAGCGTGAGCACCGCTTGCATGGCGAACCGCCCGCGGTCGCGCTCCAGGACCGTCTGCAAGCCTGGCCAATTCAGCTCCGCCCCCGCGTCGCTCCACTCATACAGTGTATCCAGTCCTTCGGAGCGGGCCGCCACCGCCCTGGAATGCGCCTCCAAGATCACAGCGAGCAGTTGCCCCGAGTCGGCCTTCTGCTCGGGCCAGCCTGACACCAGAGGCACCAGGCCCTTGCGCCGCAAGGAAGCGGTTACGGCCTTCCCGGCCATCTGAATAGATC
>DAHVXO010000302.1 GCA_027356675.1 Symbiobacteriaceae bacterium
GCAGCAAAATCCTTGCAGCCGCGCACGGAATGGGACAAATGCCCTACGGGTGATGGGCATTCAGGATACTCCCACCACCCCACCGACCACCCGGCCTACGACGAAAGCAAGGATGATGATCCAGCATGCGTAGTACCGCCGCAACAGGGATTTCGGATGGGAACGAGCCGCCTTGGGTCAGAGGCTGGAACTCCTCCAGAC
Source organism: Symbiobacteriaceae bacterium (assembly GCA_027356675.1). Next base: position 202 of record DAHVXO010000302.1, read on the forward strand.
GTCCAGCCTCTGACCTGGCTTTTCTTGGCGTACCAAGAAACCGACCCCGGGCAGTGACTGCCCGGGATCGGTGGTTTACGCGAGATCTGCGCTTGTGACGATCATCAGGTATTCCGGCTCAGCCTCGTCCGGCACCTGCACGGTCTTGAGGTAGCGAAACCCCGCCCGCTCGTAGGCCCGAATGGCGCCCTGGTTCTTCGGCTCCGGCCCGACAATGCAGAAAGTGGCCCAAGACGGATCTTTGAGCACGATCTCCCGCAGGAAGGCCCGTAAGATCTGCGGCCCCAGCCCCCGGTGGATGTACCCGGCCTCGCCGATGAAGAGGTCAATGCCCGCTCCGCCATCGCCAACCTGCACGACCTCGGCATACTCCGGCCAGTCCATGATCCGGTAGGTCTGAATATACCCGATGGGCTTGTCGTCATATAGCATCAAATATGGCTGTGACGGCTTGGTCCCGGTAATGTAGGCCTGGTACTTTGCCTCGACTTCGTCATAGGAATGCCCCCGCTGATCCCACCACTCGATCACGAAGTCTGTGTTGAGCCAGCGATGCATCAGGGCGATGTCATCCAGCGTCAGCCGCCGGAAGCCAATCCCACTCATCGCCGCGGGGCCGCTCGCCAGCCGATATCGTGACGGTAGTGCTTCCCCTCGAACTCCACGGCCTCGACCCCGTAATATGCGTGCTCCAGCGCCGACCGAACGTCCGGCCCCAGGGCCATGACCCCCAGCACCCGGCCGCCGGCGGTGACGAGTTGCCCCTCTTCATCGAACCCGGTTCCGGCGTGAAAGATCGTGACCCCGCGGGCGTCTACCTCCTCCAGCCCGCCGATCGGCAGGCCCTTGGGATACGCCCCGGGATACCCCGCCGACGCGACCATCACGCACGCGGCGGCGGCATCCCGAAACTGGAGCGACACCTGGTCGAGCCGCCCCTCGATGCAGGCCAACAGGACCGGGACCAGGTCGTTCTCCAACAAGGGCAGCACCACCTCGGCCTCGGGGTCGCCGAACCGGGCGTTATACTCGACCACCTTCGGGCCATCGGCCGTCAGCATCAGGCCGGTGAAGAGGCAGCCCACGAACGGCGTGCCCCTGCCGGCCATCGTGCGGATGGTCGGCTCGAGCACCTGCTTCTGCACCAACTGCGCGAGCTCGGGCGTGTATGCCGGCACGGGCGCATAGGTCCCCATGCCCCCGGTGTTCGGCCCGGTGTCGCCCTCGCCGATCCGCTTGTGGTCCTGCGCCGAGACCAGCGCCTTGATCGTCTTCCCGTCGGAGAGGGCAAGGAGGCTGACCTCCTCCCCCTCCATGAACTCCTCGATGACCACCTTGGCCCCGGCGCTGCCGAAGGCCTGATCCAACAGGATGGACTTCAGCGCCTCCCGGGCCTGGTCCAGAGAAGTGCAGACCGTGACGCCCTTCCCAAGCGCCAGCCCGTCCGCCTTCACGACAATGGGCACGCCCTGCATCTCCACATACGCGAGGGCGGATGCATAGTCGGTAAAGCTGCCATAGCGGGCGGTCGGTACCCCCGCCCGGGTCATGATCTCCTTGGCAAACTCCTTGGACCACTCTAACCGAGCAGCCGCCTGAGTCGGCCCGAAGGCCGGGATGCCAGCCGCTGTTAGGGCGTCCACCAGCCCCAGCGCCAGCGGGTCATCCGGCCCCACGATGACCAGACCGGCCTGGATTTTCTGAGCCAAGGCCACCTGAGCAGCAATGTCCGTCGCCTTGACCTCGGGATGGCACCAGGCAAAGCCGCCAATGCCTGGGTTCCCGGGCGCGGCATGCAGCTCATCGATCAGCGGGCTCTGGATCACCTTCCAGGCCAGGGCGTGCTCCCGCCCCCCGCCACCGACGATCAAAACGTTCACGGTCAGCTACACCTCCATGCTCTTGACCCGGACGGGACCCAGAATCCCTGCACAACCCTAGTGCCGGAAGTGCCGGACCCCGGTGAAGACCATGCCCAGACCCAGCTCGTCTGCCCGGGCGATGGACTCCTGGTCCCGGATCGACCCGCCCGGTTGGGCAATGGCTGCGATCTGCGCCGAGCCCGCCGCCTCGACCACATCCGGGAAGGGGAAGAAGGCATCCGACGCCAGCACCGCTCCCTTGACCTGCTCACCGGCCTGCCGGAGCGCATGGCGAGCCGCATCGATCCGGTTCATCTGACCGGCGCCGACGCCGAGGGTCTGGCCGTTCTTGGCCACCACGATGGCGTTGGACTTGACGTGCTTGCAAACCTTCCAGGCAAAGTCGAGGTCCGCCAGCAGCGCCGGCGTGACCGGGGTCTGGGTGACCGGCTTCCAGGTCTTCGGATCCTCGGCGATCGCATCCCAGTTCTGCATGAGGAAGCCGCCTGCCACCCGCTTGACGTCGAACCCAGCCGGCGCCTTCCGCTCGAGCGGCCCGACCTCCAGCAGGCGGACATCCTTCTTCTTGCTCAGGATCTTCAGCGCCTCGGGCTAGAAGTACGGTGCGAGGACGATCTCCACGAAGATCTTACTGATATCCTTCGCCGTCGCCTCATCGCAGGGTCGGTTCAGGGCGATGATCCCGCCGAAGATGGAGACCGTGTCGGCCTCGTACGCCTTGCGGTAGGCCTCCGCCAGGGTATCCGCCACGGCGACGCCGCAGGGGTTGGCATGCTTGACCGCCACCGCCGCCGGCCGGTCGAACTCCTTGACCAGCTCCAGCGCGGCATGCGCATCGTTGATGTTGTTGTAGGAGAGCTCCTTGCCGTGCAACTGCTTGGCCCCCACGATGGTGGAGCCGGCGCGGCCCATGGTCTCATCGGCGTAGAAAGCGCCCATCTGGTGCTGGTTCTCGCCGTAGCGCAGGTCCTGGATCTTGGTCAGATTCAGCGAAACCGCGTACGGGAAGACGGAGGCTGCGGTGTCAGCCGGCGCCTCCTGCCCGGCCTCGCGGGCCGTGAAGATGCTCAGTCCCCGGTTCGACAGCCACGCCATGATCGCCGTGTCGTAGGAAGACGTGTGGGCAAAGGCCTCGACCATGAGTTCAAACTTGGTCTTGCGGGTCACCTCACCGCTCGCACGAATCTCCGCCAACACCCGGCCATACCGCTCGGGGTTGACGAGAACGGCGACGTCCTGCCAGTTCTTCGCCGCGGCCCGGGCCATGGTCGGCCCGCCGATATCGATCTTCTCGACCGCATCCTCAAGAGAGACATTCGGATTGGCGACGGTCTCCCGAAAGGGATAGAGGTTGACGACCACCATGTCGATGGGGGTCACATTGTGTGCGGCCAACTGGGCCATGTGCTCCGGGTTCCCCCGCATGGCCAGGATGCCGGCGTGAATCTGGGGCTGGAGCGTCTTGACCCGGCCATCGAGAATCTCCGGGAAGCCGGCGACCTGCGCGACCTCCTTGACCGGAATGCCGGCACCTGTCAGGGCCTTGTAAGTCCCGCCGGTGGAGATGATCTCCACGCCCAACTTCTGCAGTTCGCTCGCAAACTCGACGATCCCGTTCTTGTCGTAGACGCTGATTAATGCGCGCTTGACTCCCATCTGAAAAAACCCCCTAGCAGAATTGTGATTGCGATGGCGCGGCTATTCCACCGGCTTGGGGCCCTTCCCCTCTTCGGGCCGATAGGCGTCACGATCCAGCCAATACCGGCGCTCATGCCCGGCCAGGTATGCCAGCAACGGATCCCGGTAAACGGGCCAGGTTATGTAACGGGCCACTTCATCCCGCCTGACCCACGTGGCATCGATCACGAACTCATCGCCTACGGGCGGCCGCAGCGTCCCGTTGACGACCCGGCAAGAGAAGACGTGCGTCAGGAAGTGCATATCGAGGACCTGGTTGTGCGAATCCGCCACATAAGCCAGTTCCACCGGCGCAACCAGGAGGCCGGTCTCCTCCTGGACCTCCCGCAGCACGCAGTCCGTCAGCGTCTCGCCCACCTCCAGGCGACCACCGGGCAGCGACCAGATATCGCCGATGTTCCAACGGTTCAGGACCAGTGCGATGTTCCCGTCATCTTCAATGATCCCGACCGCAAGCACGAATTGTTGGGCCACTTGTACCGCTTCCTTAAGAGAGATGGTAGCGGGGCCGGCGCTCCTGCAGCCATGCGAAGAGCGGCTCCACCCAGGGCCGGTAGTTCATGTACCGCCGGATCTCCCCGGGTGCGACCCACTTTACCTGGGTGACATCCTCGTCCGTCGCCTGGACGGCCGGGACCCCACCCGTGACCCGGACGTGAAAGTAGAACTGCAGGAACCAGTGCGACCGGCCGTGGCCACGGTTATAAACCAGCAGAACTTCACCCCGGAGATTCAGGATCACGGCGCCTACAGCCAGCCGCCGAACGCACGCCATGACTCCGGACACCCCCTACTCGCTGACTTCGACCCGCCGCCCAACGATCCGCAGCCGCCCCTGCGCAAAGAGCTGGATCGCCTCCGCATAGATACGATGCTCTTGCTCCAGGATGCGGTCACGCAAGGTCTCAAAGGTATCGCCATCGAGCACGGGCACGGCGGCCTGCCGGATAATCGGCCCCTCGTCCATCCCGGCGGTCACGTAGTGAACCGTACAGCCGGCGACTTTCACCCCGTACTCCAGCGCCTGGCGCTGCGCCTCCAGCCCCGGGAACGCCGGCAGCAGGGACGGGTGGATGTTCAGAATCCGACCGGGGAACGCATCGAGCACCGGCTTGCGCACGATACGCATGAATCCCGCCAGGCAGACCAGATCCACCGCCCGCTCTTTCAGGGTGTCCGCCAGGGCCGCGTTGTAAGCACTCTTCGTCTCATAGGGCGCCGGATCGAGGAAGATCGCCTCCACCCCGGCCTTGCGCGCCCGCTCCAGCCCGTACGCATCCGCCTTATCCGAAAGCACCACGGCCACCCGACCATCGATGCGCCCCACGGCGCAAGCGTCCAGGATGGCCTGCAAATTCGAGCCGCTCCCTGAGATGAGTACGCCGATGCGGATCACCGGACTACCTCCACACCCACCTGGCCCGCGACGACCTCACCGATGACCCAGGCCTGCTCGCCCAACGCCTGCGCCGCCGCCACCACTGCCGCGGCCTGCGCCTGCGGGACCGCCAGCGCCATCCCGATGCAGAGGTTGAAGGTGGACTCCATCTCATGGGGTTCCACCGGCCCCAGGGTCTCAATCAGCCGGAAAATGGGCGGCAGCGTCCAGGTGCCGTAGCGGACCACGGCCCGCACGCCGTCCCGCAGCATGCGCGGGATGTTCTCGTGCAGCCCGCCGCCGGTGATGTTGGCGGCGCCGTGGATCTCGAAGCGGTCCTTGAGCGAGAGCATCGTCCTGGCGTAGATACGAGTGGGCGTCAACATGACATCCATGACGGACCGGCCGCCGCCCAACTCGGGCGGGGTGTCATCGGGAGCAAAGGCACCGCCGTCGGCCTTGAGCAACACCCGACGGGCCAGGGAATACCCGTTGGAGTGGAGCCCGCTGGCGCCCAGAGCGACCAGCGCATCGCCGGCGGCGACCTGCTCGCCGGTCAAAATCCGATCCCGGTTGACGATGCCCACGGCAAAGCCGGCCATGTCATACTCGCCGGGTGCGTACATGCCCGGGAGTTCGGCGGTCTCCCCGCCGACCAGCGCGCAACCCGCCAGGAGACACCCATCTGCGATGCCCTTGACGACCTGCTCCAGCACCACCAGATCCTTGGCCGCCGTCCCGATGTAGTCCAGGAAAAAGAGCGGCTCGGCCCCCTGGCAGAGGATGTCGTTGACGCACATCGCGACCAGGTCCTGTCCAACCGTGCCGTGCCGGCCGCTCATGAACGCAAGCTTCAACTTGGTCCCCACCCCGTCCGTGCCGCTGACCAGCACGGGGTCGGGGTACTTGGCGAGGTCGGGTGCAAAGAATCCGCCGAAGGCGCCGATGTTCGACAGCATGCCGGGGCGGACGGTCCGCCCCGTATGCGCTGCGATGCGTCCGACCAGCTCATAATGCCGCTCCCGGTTCACCCCAGCGTCGGCGTACGTCAGGGGTCTCTTAGTCATCGCTCTTGCCACCCTCCAGCGAGTACTTGTCCACGTTCTCGATAATCGGCACCGGATAGTCGGCATCGAAGCAGGCGAGGCAGAACCCATGGCCGGTGTCCAGCGGGGTGCCCACGGCCTCGATCATGCCTTCAGTCGAGAGGTAGTAGAGGCTATCCGCTCCGATGTGATCCCGGATGGACTCCACGTCCCGACCCTTGCCCACCAGGTCATTGACCCGGGTCGTGTCGATGCCGTAGTGACAGGCGTTCCGGTAGGGCGGCGAGGAGATGCGCATGTGGACCTCCCGGGCGCCGGCCTCCCGCAGCAAGGCCACCAGGTGCTTGGAGGTCGTGCCCCGGACGATGGAGTCATCCACCAAAACCACCCGCTTGCCCGCGATGACCTTGCGCAACGGGTTGAGCTTCAGCCGCAGGGCCGCCTCCCGCTTGAGCTGGGACGGCAGGATGAATGTGCGGGCGATGTAGCGATTCTTGATGAGCCCAATCTCATAAGGGATGCCGGATTCCTCGGCATAACCGGTGGCGGCCGAAATCGAGCTATCCGGCACGCCGATGACGATGTCCGCAACGGCCGGCGCCTCACGGGCCAGCTGTCGGCCCATCTCCTTACGGACGGCGTGCATGTTCACGCCCTCCAACTGGCTGTCCGGCCGGGCGAAGTAGATGAACTCAAACATGCACGGCCGGCTCTGGGCTACGGCCTTCACCGCAGTCTGCGAGCGGAGGGTCCCGTGGTTGGAGATGGTGACCATCTCGCCGGGGGCAACCTCGCGCACGAAGTCAGCGCCGATCGAGTCAAAGGCGCAGGACTCGGAGGCGATGACCCAGCAATCGCCCAGGCGCCCTAGCTGCAGCGGGCGGATGCCGTGAGGGTCACGCACCGCGATCAGCTTGTCGTGGCTGAGGACCAGCAGGGCGTAGCCGCCGTGGAGTTGGCCCAATGCGTGAATCAGGCCCTCCTCCAGCGTCTCCTTCTTCCCCCGCATGATCAGGTGCGCCAGGACCTCGGTGTCCACCGTAGTCGAGAAGATGGCGCCTTCGTTCTCCAGCTCGGCCCGCAGCGGGTCGGCGTTCACGAAGTTGCCGTTGTGGGCCAGGGCCAGGCCGCCCTTGCGGGTGCTGACCAGGATCGGCTGTGCGTTCCCCAGGTTCGAGGAGCCGGTGGTCGAGTAGCGCACGTGCCCGATGGCCACCTGCCCGTGGAGCTTCTCCAGCGAGGCCGGCTGGTCGAAAACGTCGTTGACCAGACCCATCCCCTTATGGATGATGAGCTCCTTACCGTTCGATGTGACGATACCTGCGCTCTCCTGCCCCCGGTGCTGCAAGGCGATCAGGGCGTGATGGGTCACGGCTGCGGCCTCAGGATAGCCGTAGATACCGAAGACACCGCACTCATCCATCGGGCCCTTCTCGGGGTTGATGGCGAAGCCTTGCTGATACGGGACCAGAGCCAGTTCCAGGCCGGGGTCGGCTTTCAAGCGCCCATCCACTGCGGGATCGCCTCCTTGTACGCCTTCACCAAGTCGGACACGGGCAGGTCGATCAGGGTCTCACGCCGGTAGACGAACTCGGACTGCGCACCAGGGGCCAGGGCGCTCAGCGCAAAGCGACCGGTGTCGGTCACATCGCCAATGAGCCGGTGGGGTACGTTATGCTCGATGCAGATGGAGCGCAGGCGCATCACGTCGTCCCGGTGGCAGGTCAGCAGGATGCGGGACTGGCTCTCCCCGAAGAGGTTGCCGTCCACGCGCCCCTCGTTGATGAAGATGTTCGCCTGGCAGCCCTTGCCGCCGGCGATGGCCATCTCGGCCAGGGCCACGGTCACGCCGCCTTCGGCCACGTCGTGGGCGGCATTGACCGCGCCCTCGTGGATGGCGGTGAGGACGGCCTTGTGGAGCCGGGTCTCGAGGGCCAGGTCCAGAGCTGGGGCGTCACCACCGACAGCACTGT
>DAHVXO010000323.1 GCA_027356675.1 Symbiobacteriaceae bacterium
GTTCCTCCCCAAGAAGGAACTCAAATCCCGCATCGACGGCAAGCTGGCCTGAATCACCACAGATACGTCCGAGAGCGGCCCGCGGGGCCGCTCCTTTCCTGGGGAGGAAGCATTCCGTCGTGAAGATGATCGATATGCGCAGCGACACCGTAACGGTTCCAACGCCCGAGATGCGGCGGGCCATGTTTGAGGCGGCCGTCGGCGATGACGTCTACGGCGAGGATCCCACCGTCAATCAGCTGGAGGCGGAAGCGGCGGCGCTCCTGGGCAAGGAGGCCGGCCTATTCGTCCCCACCGGCACGCAGGGCAACCAGGTATCCGTCCTCACCCACACGCAGCGGGGCGAGGAAGTCATCCTAGAAGCCGAAAGCCACATCTTCTATTATGAGGTCGCGGGCGTCGCCACCCTATCCGGCTGCCAGACCCGTACCCTGCCCAGTCACTGGGGCGCCATGGATCCCGACCGTGTTGAGTCCCTCATCCGATCGGAAAACATTCATTTCCCCCGCACGGGGCTTGTGTGCGTCGAGAATACGCATAACCGTTCCGGCGGGACGATCCTGCCCCAGGCGAACATCGCCGCGGTGGCGGACGTCGCCCATCGCCATGGCGTACCCGTCCACATGGACGGCGCCCGGGTTTTTAACGCCGCCGTTGCTCAAGGGCTGCCGGTGGCGCAGGTCGTGGCGCCCGTGGACTCCGTCATGTTCTGCCTGAGCAAGGGGCTTTCCGCCCCGATTGGCTCGATGGTGGTCGGCACCCGGGCGTTCATCGACCGGGCGCGCAAGAACCGGAAGATGCTCGGCGGCGGCATGCGCCAGGTGGGCATTCTGGCGGCCGCAGGCCTGGTCGCGGTGCACACCATGGTGGACAGGCTTGCCGAGGACCACGAGAACGCCCGGCGGCTCGCCAAGGGCCTGACCGCCATCGCCGGTGTGCAGGTTGAGATGGGGACTGTGCAGACCAACATGGTCATGTTCGATATTCTCGACTCCCACTGGGATGCCTCGACGCTTTCGGGGGCCTTTCGCCGGGCCGGACTGCTCGCCAACGGCACCGCTGCGCGCCGGATCCGACTGGTCACCCACAAGGATGTGGCTGCCGCCGACGTCCCCGAGGCACTCGACCGGATTGAGCGGGTCATCAAGGCGGGGCCCGACGCTGGTCACAGCGGGACGGTTTACGGCTAAACCGCCCACAGGGGGGAGCAAGCCTGCCGTGACCCTCTACTTTTTCGGCGTGACGCCATCTGACCCGTTACGGGAGCGGATCGACGCTTTTCGGGCAAAATGGAACCACCCACACCACAAGGTGGAGCCGCACATCACCCTGAAGGCGCCCTTCGGCTGGCCCGGCAACCCGGCGCCGGTGCTCAAGGCGGTGCAGGCTGTCTGTGCGGCCTCGGCGCCGTTCACCCTGACCCTGGGCGCCCCGGGCCGCTTCGGCGGTGCGCGGGTGCTCTTCCTTAGCGTCGCTGGCGAGCCACTCTGGACGCTCCAGAAGGCCGTTGTGGCGGCAGTCATGCGCTTCGCACCGCCCGAACGGCGGGGCGGGCCCAACGAGGCCAGCGATCCCTACCATCCGCATTTGACGCTGGCCGCCACCCGCTTCGGCATCGACGCGGCGGGCATCGCAGCAATGGAGCGGGAGGCCGGTACAGCGCTCGCCGGCCTGCCGCCCTTCACCGTTACCGCCATGCGGTGTTACCGCAAAGAGCGGGACATGGAGCGGTGGCAGGTCTGTACCGACCTGCCGCTGGGATCGACACAGTCACATTGACGCCATGCTGAAAGTAGGCCTGAAATGGGAACCGTGAATCTGATTGCCACCGCCCCCATGGGACTGGAGGCGCTGGTGAGCCGTGAAGTGAAGGACCTGGGGTACGAAGGCGCCCGGGTCGAGAACGGGCGGGTTCGGTTTGCCGCTGACGAATCGGCCATCTGCCGCGCCAATCTCTGGCTGCGGACTGCTGACCGGCTGCTCGTGGAGATGGGGGAATTCCCCGCCACGTCCTTCGAGCAGCTCTTTGAGGGGACCCGCGCCCTGCCGTGGGATGAGTGGATTGCCCGGGACGGCAACTTCGTCGTGGAGGGTAAGTCCCACTTGTCGCAGCTCTCCAGCGTGCCGGCCTGCCAGTCCATCGTGGAGAAGGCTGTGGTGGAGCGGCTCAAGCAGCGCCACCACCTGGAGTGGTTCCCCAAGACTGGTGCCCGCTACACGATCCAGGTCGCCCTGGTCAAGGATGTGGCGACACTGACCCTGGACACCAGCGGCCCTGGGCTGCACAAGCGCGGTTACCGAGACCTGACCGCCACGGCGCCGATCAAGGAGACCCTGGCGGCGTCCATGATCCTGCTCAGCCGCTGGCACCCGGACCGGCCGTTTCTCGATCCGCTCTGCGGGTCAGGGACCTTCCCAATCGAGGCGGCGCTCATCGGGCACAACATCGCTCCCGGCCTGCGCCGGGCCTTTGCGGCCGAGGGCTGGGAGCGCCTGTCCAAGGATCTGTGGCAGCGGGCCCGGGACGAGGCTTATGATCTGGCCGACTTCGACCGGCCGGTGGAGATCACCGGGGCCGACCACGACCCCGAGGTACTGAAGCTGGCACGGCGCCACGTGCGGGCGGCTGGACTCACCCGGTCGGTCAGGCTCCGCGAGCAGGCGCTCTCGGCCACTAGCACCGAGCACCGCCACGGCTACCTGATCACCAACCCGCCCTACGGCGAGCGGCTCGGGGAGCAGGCGGAGGTCGAGGCGCTTTACCGTGAGCTGGGTCTGATTGCCCGGGCGCTCAAGGACTGGTCGGTCTTCGTGATCACACCGAACCTCCAGTTCGAACGGCTCTTCGGGCGGCGGGCGGACAAGAAGCGTAAGCTGTACAATGGCCGGATCGAGTGTCACCTCTATCAGTACCAGGGCCCGTATCACGCCCGCCCGGTGCCGCGAGACGGGCAATGAGATCGTCCAGCGGGGGGCCGGGTCAGTTCTGGACCGGCCCCCCGGCGTTACGGAAGGAAGTGGCCCTGTGGACCTCTTCGAGTTCGCTCGCCAGCAGGAGATGGCGACCAGCGCCCCCCTGGCGGCGCGCATGCGCCCCCAGACCCTGGACGAGTTCGTCGGGCAGGAGCACATCATCGGGCCGGGCAAGTTCTTACGCCGAGCGCTGCTGGCCGGCCAACTCCCCTCCTGTATCCTCTTCGGGCCGCCGGGGACCGGCAAGACCACTTTGGCCCGCCTTGCGGCCACGCTCGTCAAGGCCCACTTTGAGCAGCTGAACGCCGTTACGGCGGGCGTTCCGGATATTCGGCGCATCGTCGATGAGTCCAAAGATCGACTGGGACATTACAGCCGCAAGACGATCGTCTTCATCGATGAGATCCACCGCTGGCGCAAGGACCAGCAGGACGCCCTGCTGCCCCACGTGGAGGAGGGGTTGATCGTCCTGATCGGGGCGACGACCCAGAACCCGCTGGTGAGCGTCAACGCGCCCCTGGTCAGCCGGACGCGGATCTTTGAGCTGCAGAGCCTGACCGAGGCGGATATCCGGGCCCTGCTGGAGCGGGCGCTGGTCCTGCCTGGCCGGGGCCTGGGCAACTACAATGCCACCGTGGCCCCCGAGGCCCTGGAACACCTGGTGCGGACCGCCGGCGGCGACGCCCGCACCGCACTGAACGGGCTGGAGCTGGCGGTCACCCTGACTGAGGCAGACGACCAGGGTCGCCGCACCGTGACCCTGCAGGCCGCCGAGGAAGCCCTGCTGAAGCGGGCGGTCGTCTACGACCAGGATGGGGACGAGCATTACCACGTGGCCAGCGCGCTGATCAAGTCGATTCGGGGGTCGGACCCTGACGCCGCGATCTACTGGCTGGCCAGGATGCTCTACGCCGGCGAAGACCCCCGATTCGTCGCCCGGCGGCTGGTGATCTCCGCGGCGGAGGATGTCGGGCTGGCGGACCCGCAAGCGCTGGTCATTGCCCAGGCTGCGGCCGATGCAGTGGCGTTCCTGGGCATGCCCGAGGGGCGGATCCCGCTGGCTGAGGCAGCAATCTACCTGGCCTGTGCGCCCAAGTCCAACACGGCCTACCTGGCCATCAACAAGGCGCTGGGGATCATCGGGCGCGAAGCGACGCCGCCCGTGCCCATTCACCTGAAGGATTCAGGCTACGGCAGCGGACAGCGGTTGGGGTATGGCAAGGGGTATCTCTATCCGCACGATGATCCCGGGGGCTGGGTGGCCCAGCGTTATCTGCCGGAAGGGGTGCCCACTCCGCTCTGGGAGCCCGGTGTACGCGGACGGGAAGAGTTGCTCGCCCGGGTTCTGCGGGAGCGCAGGGGCGGGGGGAGCGGGTCAGGGG
>DAHVXO010000332.1 GCA_027356675.1 Symbiobacteriaceae bacterium
CAGATTGTGATAACGCCTCCTGGTTCCTTCTGCTCACCTTCCCACAAGATAGCGACTGAAGCAGGAATGCGGTTCTGGCCGGTGAACCGGGGGACCCGGTGGGACGATCTGTGGCAGGGCTTGGCGGAACCGCCCGCCATAGCCTTGGTGGATCGCCTGCCCACAGGTGAGCTGATGAAGCAGAACCTTTCATCGGCCAGGCACTATGCGCTGCTGGGATTGAGAGGCATCCTGGGCCGAATTGGTGGCCCCCCTACATCTTGAGGTTGAAGATCGCCGCGTCGTACTCCTCCCCGCGCGGCGCATACTCTGAAAGGCAGCCGGTACCGGCTGCCTTTTCAATTCGTGCACAACGCAACCACTGCACCACCACCGCGGTGGAACCCTTCACCCACGTTCTGGCGAATGAACGGAAGGCATGAAGGACAAGCTAAAACCCAGGGTACAGGTAATGGGCAAATAGTCCATAAGAAATCTCTATCACCGTTACGATCCAGCGAAAAGGCGAGGGAGGCTGCATGGTCATGTCGTCCACGATGAAGCAGATGCCGGAAACCGTTGTTCACAATCCACTCGGTTTGAGTAAGGATACCGTAGCTCCAATCGTAAAGGATCTCAACCAGGATCTGGCAACAACGTACACGTTCTACCACCAAATAAAGAAGCATCACTGGGTGGTCGAAGGCCCAGAGTACATGCCTCTGCACAAGTTTTTGGATGACTGGGCTGCTGCCCTGTTGAAGCAGGCTGACGCGCTGGCGGAACGGATCACTGCCTTGGGTGGATATCCCGTCTCCGGACCAGTCGCCCAGCAGACCCTGTCACTGATTGAGGTGGAGCCCGAGGGGGTCTTTTCTCTGCGAGCAATGCTGGAGAAGGACCTGAACGACGGGACTGAGATTGCTGTGAGCCTGAGGGAGCATATCGTTCGGGCGGTGACGGCCGGCGACTTCGGTACCGAGCAACTCGTAAAAGAGATTTTGCTGGAGCATGAGGGAATGGTCCATCACTTGGAGCATTTCCTTGGATCTGAAAGCCTGGCGAAGGAGCTTTTCAAGTAGTAGGCAGCAGTGGGGACGTGGGGACGTGGGGCAAGCTTGCTTGCGCTCCTACGTCCCCCGTGCCGTTTCCAAGGCGAAACCTGTCAAACCGACTAGCATCAGCAATCCGCCGGTGATCACTCACGACGGTCAAGGGGATCATGGACCGATCGGGCTGGTAATTAAGTTCGTGGCCGGATTTTCAGTGGCCGCCAGATTGATTATACTTACATTATCAATTGTTGCTCCCAATTTCCGGTGAACTCGGGAAGCCTCACTGCCTGGGCTGTGCTCACGTACTTCATCCGGGATGAGTGGAAGATGACCCGGATGCCCAGGTAATGGCGGCAGACTAACGCAAAGTAGGGGGCGACATTGCTCTCCTGCTTTTTTATTCATAGCGTACCCAAAGGAGCAGTTAACTTGAAAAACACCGTCGCTCAGGTCCTCCCAATCCGCCTGCCGCATGAGTGGCCATACTGGGTGGGCGGTGTTGCCATCGCCGCAGTCAACACCGCACTGATGGTGGTTGACCGCCGCCCCTGGGGTGTCATGAGCATGCTGACCAACCTGGGCAGCCGCGCCATGCAACTGGTTGGGCTACAACCGGAAGCGTGGAGCTATTTCCAGTCCCCCCACCGGGAGCAGTCGCTGAGCCAATTCGGCCCGTTAGACGGCAGCCTGTGGTTCAACCTGGGCATCATCGCCGGGGTGGTGATCTCCGGTCTCGCTACGGGCGAACTGCGCCTTCGCCGAGCCCCCCGCCCCTGGCGGACGGTAGCCCTGGCCCTGGGCGGCGGCCTGCTGATGGGGTACGGCGCCCGTCTCGCCTCCGGCTGCAACGCTGGAGCCCTGCTGGGCGGCATTCCGTCCCTGAGCGTGCACGGTTGGGTCTTTGCCCTGTTCGTCTTCGCGGGGGTCCTTCTCGGAATCCGTCTCTTCCGGCGGGTGCTGTGAAGGGAGGGAACGCCATGAACCTCAAGAAGCTGTTTGCACTCACCGCCCCCACGGCGGCGGTGGGAATGGCGTGGGTCCTGTATGGGATGCGCCCGGCCACAGCCGTCTTGTGGATGCTGGGGATCGCCCTGGGCATTGCCCTGCACCGCAGCCGGTTCTGCGTTGCGGCGGGCTTCCGGGACTCCGTGCTGTTCCATGACGCCGGCCCTGCCAGGGCGATCTTGCTGGCGCTGGCGCTCTCCACCTTCAGCTTTGGCTGGCTGCAGCACGCAGCGCAGGCGGCACGAGAACCGCTCCCAGGAAACCTGTACCCGATTTCGGCCGCCACCATTGCGGGTGCAACATTGTTTGGCATCGGCCTCGTGCCCGCGGGCGGTTGCGCCTGCAGCACCCTGCTGCGCCTGGGTGAGGGACACGTGCGCTTCCTCTGGACACTGGGCGGGCTGATACTGGGCTCCCTGGGCGGTGCCTACCACTTCGGCTGGTGGGAGCAATTGATCGGCCAGATACCAGCCCTCCACCTACCTGCGCTGGTGGGCTGGCCGGTCGCCATCGGGCTGAACATGGCCCTGTTAGGCGCGCTGGCCCTGTTACTGACCTGGTGGGAGAAGCGAGGGTGGCAATCGTGATGACCAGACGACGCCTGAATCTGTTCGGCGAGGTGTGCCCGGTCCCCCTCTGGCGGACACAAGAGGCCCTGGCCGAGTTATCCCCTCAGAGCGAACTCGAAGTAGCAACCGACTTTGCCAGGTCCGTGCGCAATATTACCCAGTGGTGTGCGCGGCAGGGCTACTCATACGAAATCGGTGAGCAGCGGGACGGCACGTGGCGGGTCCTGATCCGCAAGCCCTGACGACCATGGTACACCCTGCTACGCCCAGCAGTCGGTCAGCTCTTCCGGTGCCGCCATGAAACGAATGAAGCGGCGTGCGACCGGCGGCAACGTCTCCTCGATGCAGATGAGATGGAAGGGCACCTTCATCTCCAAAGCCTCGGGAGTTACGTCGCGGTAGGTGCCTCGCTTTAACTCCTTCTGGACGGCCATACGGGTGCAGAGCAGGATACCGCCGTAGGTCTCCATGGCGGATTTCATCCCCTCCAGACCGCCCAATTGGGTCATTACGTTCAGGTCTTTCGGACCGATGCCCAGCGGTTCCAGGGCCCGCTCAAAGATCGCCCGGACGCCAAGGCCCATGCCCGGCAGGACCAGCGGCGCCTCCCGCAGGGTTTCGGGGGTCAGCCGCCCCTTGTCCCATAGACCTTTCGTCGGTGTCACCAGAACCAGGGGATCATTTGATATATAACGCCACTTGACCCCCGGGGACGATGCCACACGAGTGGGCACTGGCCCTTCAATAATGGCCATATGGACCGATCGGTCTAGCACCCGGTCGGCCATTTCACTGCAGTTGCCAACCTCCAGCCGGAGTGTGGCCTTGGGAAAGCGCTCCTTGAAGGTCCACAGAGTGCAGGGCAGGGCGAAGTTCCCCACCGTGGGGGTCGCCCCGATCACCACCTCGCGCTCGTCCGCATTCATGAGGTCGTCGATCTCCCGCTCCATACAGTCGAATTGAGCCAGGATCTGCTTGGCATTACGGTATACGATCTGGCCGGCAGGCGTGGGCTCGACGCCATGTGTCCCGCGGATGAGGAGTGGCACCCCGAAGTAGGCTTCCAGGTGCTTGATCTGCTGGCTCACCGCCGGCTGGGTCAGGTTGAGGAGCTTGGCGGCTGTGGTCACCCGCCGGGCTTCCACCACCACCGTGAACATTTCGAGTAACAATTGGTTCATGTACTTCGGCACACTCCTCTGACTGTACTTTAGGCCCCATAACGGATTGTAATGACCTATAACAAAGCATGTCCTAATTTTTAACTGTATGTTACTAGATTCACATTCCCTTATCGT
>DAHVXO010000340.1 GCA_027356675.1 Symbiobacteriaceae bacterium
GCTTCTCCAGCCAGAAGGCGTCGCGACCCCGCGCCTGCGGGATCCGGGCGAAGTTGTAGACCGGCGTCGGCGACGGGATGGACCACTCCAGGGTCCGCGCATCCCACGGGTCGTTCGGGGCGGCCTTGCCCTTGAGCAGGCTGATGACCACGTTGGCCGTATACAGCAGGACCCCCACCGTGAGGATGAACGCCCCAACGGTCGACCACATGTTCCACGTCGCCACACCCATCGCGGAGGGATAGGTGTAGACGCGCCGCGGCATCCCCAGCAGCCCCGAGATGTGCATCGGGCCGAAGGTGGTCAGAAAGCCGATGAAGGTGAAGGCAAAGCTCCACTTGCCGAGGCGCTCATCGAGCATGCGGCCGGTCATCTTGGGCCACCAATAGGCGGCCGCCGCCAGCATCGAGAAGAGCACGCCGCCGATGGCCACGAAGTGGAAGTGGGCGACGATCCAGTAGGTATCCTGCAATTGATTGTTGAGCGGCACGGTGGCGTTGACAATGCCGCTGAGGCCACCAAACACAAAGACCGACAGGAACCCCACCGCAAAGAGCATCGCCGTGGTGAAACGGATCTTGCCGCCCCACATCGTGGTGATCCAGTTGAACATTAAGATGCCGGTCGGCACCGAGATCGCCTTCGTCGTGATGGCAAAGACGGTGTTGACCCACGGCCCCGAGCCGACCGTAAACATGTGGTGGACCCACACGAAGAAGCTCAGCGAGGAGATCACCGTCAGGGCGATGACCATGGACTTGTAGCCGAAGAACGGTTTCTTGGAGTAGACCGGGATGATTTCAGAGATGACCCCGAAGGCCGGCAGAATCAGGATGTAGACCTCTGGGTGGCCAAAGATCCAGAACAGGTGTTGCCAGAGCAGCACGTCTCCGCCCATGCCAGGTACGAAGAACGGGGTGCCGACCCAGCGGTCCATCATCAGCAGGAGCATGCCAACGGTGAAGGGCGGGAAGGCGAAGAGGATCAGGATGGACGTGAAGAACGTCGCCCAGACGAATGGGGGCATATCCATCAGCTTCATGCCCGGGGCCCGCATGGTCAGGATGGTGGTCAGGAAGTTAATGGCGGAGACCAGGGTGCCGATGCCGGAGAGTTGCATCCCGACCAGGTAGAAGTCGACCCCATGGCCCGGGTTGAAGGCACCGCCGCTGGAGAGGTTGGCATAATTGAACCAGCCGGCATCGGGCGCACCGCCCAGAAGCCAGCTTGTGTTCAGGATGATGCCGCCGGCCAGGAAGAGCCAGTAGCTCAGGGCGTTGAGGCGGGGGAAGGCGACGTCGCGCGCCCCGATCTGAATCGGCATCATATAGTTGAAGAAAGCGGCGATCAACGGCATGGCGGCGAAGAAGAGCATCGTCGTGCCATGCATGGTCATGACCTGGTTGTACGTATCAGCGCTCAGCAGCGTGCCGTTGGGTTGCGCCAACTGCAGGCGGATCAGCAGGGCCTCGATGCCGCCGAAGCCGAAGAACAGGAACGCGGTCATCAGGTACAATAGCCCGATGCGCTTGTGGTCGGTGGTCGTCACCCAGCTCCAGAGGCCCGTGGGTGCGGCCGTCCGGCGGTGGACCGAGCCGAGAGCGTGACTGATGCTAGCCAATCGCGTGGACACCCCTTCCTCTTATTTGAGTTCCTTGATGAAGGCCTTCAGGTTGTCGATCTCAGCGGCCGTCAGGTTCAAGTTGGGCATTTGGGTGCGGGGCTTGACCGACTGCGGATCGTGCAGCCACTTGGTGATGAACTCGTCGGTGTTCTCCAGCATGGCCGAGGCGATGGAGGTGCGGCTGCCGACTCCGGTCAGGTTCGGTCCGACCTTGCCATTGGCAGTCGTGCCCTCCACGGTGTGGCAGGCGAAGCAGCTTTTATCGTTGAAGGTCTTCCAGCCGGCCTGGGCCCGGTCACTCAGCTTGGTCACATCGACCTTGGTCTGGCGAGCCTTGACCCAGTCCTGGAACTCGGCGGCGGTCTTGACGATCACCTTGGTCCGCATGTTGGCGTGGGAGGTGCCGCACAGTTCGGCGCACTGGCCGCTGTAGGTGCCGGGTTCATCCGCTGCCATCCAGAGCTGGTTGATCCGCCCGGGGAGGGCGTCCATCTTGCCGGCGAGGCGGGGGACCCAGAAGCTGTGGTTGACGTCGGCCGAGGTCAGCATCAGGCTCACCTTGACGCCGGCCGGGATGATCAACTCGTTCGCCGTGGTGATGTTCAGGTCCGGGTACTGGTACTCCCACCACCACTGATGCCCGATAATCTTGACATTCAGCACGTTGGGACCAGTGGGCTTCTCGGCCAGTGCGAATGTCGCACCGATCGGCTCAACCGCCAGGGGGATCAGCACGAGCACGGCGGCCAGGGTCCAGCCGATCTCCAGCTTCTTGTTGCCGGTGACCTGCTTGGGCAGGGAGTCATCGCCGGGACGGTGGCGGAAGCGCAGGATCACGTAGAGGATGAGAGCGAGGACAATCACACCGATGCCTGTGACCATGAGGAGATCAAAGTTGAGCAGTTCGCGCTGGGTCGCCGCTACGGGACCCGCCGGGTCAAGCATGGACTGGGGCGCGGTTGCGCACCCCGTCAGGCCCACTGCGGAAAGCAGTGCCAGCAGGGCCAGCATGCGACCAAGGGATCCCCACCTCCGGTTCAAACGGACCACCTCTCCATTCTGAAACATTAGCGACTAGGTTGTGTCCTATTACCCCTGTAACTTCAAGGATATCGGGGCACGGCCTGGCATTCCATACCCGTATGAGAGTATCAGTCATCGGGTGATCACAGTAGACTTGTATAGGGTGTCGTCATAATGGGAGGGCTGCGTACGACCCGCCTAACCCCAACGGATGCATGGCAGGAGTTGGGTGCCACGCCGTCGAACGGAATTAGCCAATTTCATAGGACGGATCACCCTTGTCACCGGATCATGCATGGGTACGCTGCCTGGGAATGCAAATCGCCGCAGGAATCACGACAAGGGGAGATCGACGGTGCAACTGCGCACATCGCTCAAGTTGGCGACGGCAGGGTTCGTGGTGCTGTCTTTGGTCGCCATTGGGATGCTGTTCTGGCTGGTCAGGAGTAGCACGGCGTACCAGGTCGCCACGCGGCAGCAGGCGGAGTTCAGACAACTCGGGATTGACCTGGCAAACGCCTCGGACTACCTCACCGACCAGGCCCGACGCTACGTACAGTTCGGCGAAAAGATCTACTATGAGAACTACTGGCGTGAGATCAACGAAGGTCGGATGCGCCAGCGTGTTGTTTCGCGCCTGCAGGAACTGGGTGCGCCACAAAACGAGCTGGATCTGCTGGAGCAGGCCAAGCGCAATTCCGATGTCCTCCTCGGTATCGAGGAGACCGCCATGCGATCCACGATCTCACACGATATGGATGAAGGACGCCGCCTCTTGTTCGATATCAAGTACGACGTGGCCAAGAAGGCGATTGTGGACGCGCTCCAGGAATTTCAGACCACCATGAATAAGCGGGCGGAAACGACGACCAGGCAGGCTCTGTGGGCGCAAAACGCAGCCCTCATGGCCACAGGATCCGTGCTGGTCCTCCTGATTGTCGTCGTACTGGTGATGGTGTGGCTGCTGATGCGCAAGCTTACGCACCTTCCCGAGGTGACCGGCCTGGTCAAGCGCGTGGCGGCCGGGGACCTGCGGGATACTGGGCGAAGGCTGAACAACTCGGACGAGATAGGGCAGCTGTCCGTGGCGGTCTTCGAGATGGTGTCTGGGTTGCGGGAAGTCGTTCAAGGGGTCGACCAGGCCACCGGCACCCTCTTTCAGTCCTCTGAATCACTGCTGGCCGGCTCCGCCATGGCTGTTGACGGTGCTCGGAGTGCCGCCGCTGCGGTGGGCGAGATGGCCCAAGGTGCGGCCACCCAGTCTACTCACGCCGAAGAGACGCTGCGCACCATGGAAGAACTTCAGCACACGATCCAGCAGATTGCCACCGGGGCCTCGCAGTCGGCCGTCGAAGTACAGCAATCGTCGCAGCAGATTAACGTGATCGCGCAGGCCATCAATGATATGTCGACCACGGCCACCCGGATGGCGGAACGGACGCAGGTCATGACCGCGGCGGCCCAGAGCGGGGCAGCGATGGTCAAGACGACCAACCAGGGGATGGACCGCATTCGCGCCGTCGTCGGCGAGTCTACGACCACCATCCAGGCACTGAACAGCTACTCTGCGGCCATCGGGGAGATCACCCAGGTGATCCAGGGCATCGCCGAACAGACCAACCTGCTGGCCCTCAATGCCGCCATCGAAGCCGCCAGGGCCGGGGAGCACGGGCGGGGTTTCGCCGTGGTGGCCGACGAGGTCCGCAGACTGGCCGAACGGTCGCGTGCCTCCACCGGCCAAATCGCCGGGTTGATCGGCAATATCCAGAGCCGTACGGCACAGGCTGTCCAGGCGATGAACGTCGTCAGCCAGGAGGTCCAGGAAGGCAGCAAACACGTAGACAGCGGTGGGGCTGCCCTTACCCAGATCATGCAACTGGCCAAGCTGACGGCAGACGCCGTGGATGAGATCAACCAGGCCATCCAGACCGTGCGGGGCCAGACTGCTACGGTTGTGCGGACCTTTGAGTCCGTAGCCGTCCTCACGGAGGAGAACACTGCCGCCACCGAAGAGATGGCCGCTTCCGCCTCGCTGATTGTGGACTCCTCCGAGAACGTGGCCGCAGTGTCACGTCAGACTTCCAGGCTGAGTAATGGAGTGACTGAAACGGTTTCGCAACTGAACCAGATGGCTGAAGAGGTCTCCAACTCGGCGCAGCGTCTATCCAACGTCGCCCGGGACCTGCGGGCGAAGGTCGAGCACTTCACGCTGTAGCCCATACCAGCCGCTGCTGCAGCCGGTACCGGTGCAGACTGAGCCGCTCACCGGGAGCGGCAGGCCACTGCGTCGCGCCCGGTCGCCCGGCGTTTCAGGGTCACGGTGCATTCATGCAGAAGGCGGCCCATCAGGGAGCGGGTTAACTCCTCAAGCGCCACCTGCTGTTGCTGATCCGGCGACCCCAACCGGGCCAGCGTCCGCTCCAATTCCTGCCGCCGGATGCGCTCCGCCTCTTCAGTCAGCGAGCTGATCAGCGGTACCACCGTCCGGGTCTGTAACCACTCCGCGTAACGCTCGGCGCCACGGTCCACAATCGCTCGGGCTTTGCGCACCGCCTGGCGCCGGCTGTCGAGGTTCGCCTCCGTCACCTGCTTCAGATCATCCACGTTCAAGAGCTGGACTTCTGGCAACTCACTGACCGCCGGGTCCACGTTGCGGGGCACGCCGAGGTCAATCACGAGGAAGGGCGCTGCCCCGGCGGCAAATCCCCTTCGCACAGCAGGGGCTGTCAGGACTAACCCCGTTGTCGCCTTAACAACCACGGGCCCCGGTACCGAGTGCGACCTCCCGGGCCCGGATGGGATCCCGGCTGGCCAGGGTGGTCTCCGCAACCCCGGCACCGGCCACATGGCGCAGGACCAACCGGCCCATTTTGCCGGTGCCCACTACCAGGACCTGCAGCCTGTCCAAATGGCGAAAGGTCCTGCGGATCATCTGCATCGCCGTGGAACCCAGCGAGAGGGCGTTCAAACCGAGGGTTGTATCAGTCTGCACCGCCTTGGCCGTGGTAATTGCCAGCTTAAATAGTTGGTGCAGCCAGCGCCCTGGGCAACTGTCCGCACGGGACTGCTACCCGCTCCCGCACGGCCAACGGCGCGGTCTCATGGCTTATACCGGTAACGACCACCTGCATGACACAGCCCTCCCTTCCCTGGAACCTGGCCTTTCGCTGAGCCGAGGCGTTCATCTGGCGTAACTGTGCAGCCCGGAGATCAGGAGGTTGACTCCTACCAGGGTGAAGATCACGAGGGGGAATCCGATGACAGCAATCCAGGCGGCAAGCCGTCCCGCCCAGCCCCGAACAATGCGCATGTGCAGATAGGCCGAGTAGAAGAGCCAGGAGATGAGCGCCCACGTCTCTTTCGGGTCCCAACTCCAGTATGAACCCCAGGCCTTCTGCGCCCAGATCATCGCAAACACGATCGCACCCAGGGTAAACAGCGGAAAGCCTACCGCCACCCCACGATAGCTCACTTCGTCCAACAGGTCCGGATTCATCCCGCTCACCGCTCGGGAGCCCAGTTCGCGCAGGGGCCCGCGGTTAAGCAGCCGCGCCATGCCATACAAGAGGGTGCCGGCGACCCAGGCAAACAGCACGGTGTTCAGGTGCTTAGCCGCGTTCTGTCCGGCCATCCAGGACGGCACATTCACCACCGGCAGAGCAAGGCCCAGCCACTGCGCCTCGCCCGGATTTGCGCCCACCGGTCCGACGAAGGGCGGCAAGCCGTATTGGATGGCCTCGGGTCCCAATCCCTTGCTGGCCACCCCCGCCGAGTAACCGGACCATTTGAAGCCAAGGGCCGCAGC
>DAHVXO010000351.1 GCA_027356675.1 Symbiobacteriaceae bacterium
AAATACGGAGAAGCTTAGTCCGCCCGCTTCTCGATGCCCTCGCCCTTTTCCCAGCGCACAAACCGTTTGACGGTAATGGCACCGCCGGCGGCAGCGCCGGCTTCCTTCACCACTGCAGCGATGTTCTTGGAGTCGTCCTTGACCCACGCCTGGTCGACGAGGCAGAACTCCTTGTAGAACTTCTCGATGCGACCGGCCACCATCTTCTCTGCGATCTCCGGCTTCTTGCCTTCGTTGATCGCCTGCGCACGCAGGATCTCGCGCTCGTGCTCAATCTCGTCGGCCGAGACCTCCGCACGGGTGACGTACCGGGCCTTCATGGAAGCGATCTGCAGGGCCAGCTCCTGGCAGAGGCTCTTGACCGCGTCACTGTCGGCCGCGGCCGGGCTGGCAGTCTCGATCTCGATCAGGACGCCGACGCGGCCGTCGCCGTGGATGTAAGCGTGAACCCGACCGGCAGCGCCAACCTCATAGCGGGCGAAACGCCGAACGTTCAGATTCTCGCCGATGCGGGAGATGGCGGCAGTAATCGTGCCGCCGACCAGACCCTGCAGGGCATCCATATCCGTTGGGTTCTGCTCGATGATGGACTCGTTGACCTCGGCGCAGATGGCGACAAAGCCCTCGTTGCGGGCGACGAAATCGGTCTCGCAGTTGATCTCTACCATGGCGCCGAGCTTGTTGCCGTCGCGAACCGTGGCGTAGACGCGGCCCTCGGAGGCCACCCGTCCGGCCTTCTTCGCGGCAGCAGCCAGGCCCTTCTCACGCAGCCAGTCAACGGCCTTATCAAAGTCGCCTTCGGTCGCCACGAGCGCCTTCTTGCAGTCCATCATGCCGGCACCGGTTTTTGCGCGCAGATCGGCTACTAACTTTGCACTAATCTCAGCCATTGTACGACAACCCCCTGTTTCAAAAGGAGAGGGCACGACCCGGTTGTCCCGTTCGCCTCACCTGGTTTGCATATGAAAGCGGGGCGACCAGAGGTTAGGCCCCCCTGATTCCAGTCAGGGGGATAGGCTTCCCCGAGTCATCCCCGCACATGCGCGCTTCTGCTACTGTGCCTCGACGGCGGGCGCCTCTTCCTTAGCGGGCGCCTCTTCCTTGGCGGGCGCCTCTTCCTTGGCGGGCGCCTCTTCCTTGGCGGGCGCCTCTTCCTTAGCGGGCTCCGCTTCAGCTACAGCAGTCTCCGCAGGGGCAGCGGCGGAGTCAACACCCTGGCGTCCTTCGATCACGGCGTCGGCCATCTTGGCGGTCAAGAGCTTGACTGCACGAATGGCATCATCGTTACCGGGGATGATGTGGTCGATCTCGTCCGGATCGCAATTCGTGTCGACGATGGCCACGATCGGGATGCCCAGCTTGCGGCACTCGGCCACAGCGATGTGCTCCTTGCGCGGGTCGATGATAAAGACAGCGTCCGGCACGGACTTCATGCCCTTGATGCCGCCCAGGTACTTGATCAGCTTTTCCTTCTGGGTGTAGAGCCCGGCCTGCTCCTTCTTCGTCAGCTTGCCCCACTGCTCAGTGGTCTCGATCTCCTCAAGCTGAGCGCGCCGGCTGACGCGCTTCTTGATGGTCTCAAAGTTAGTGAGCATGCCGCCCAGCCAACGCTGGTTGACAAAGTACATGCCGCAACGCTCGGCCTCTTCGCGGACGGCGTCCTGGGCCTGCTTCTTGGTGCCGATGAACAGCAGCTTGCCACCGTCGGCTGCGACCTGGCGCACGAAGTTGTAGCAGCCATCGACCATGCGGACAGTCTTCTGCAGGTCGATGATGTAGATGCCGTTGCGCTCGGTGAAGATGTA
The DNA here is from genome assembly GCA_027356675.1 of Symbiobacteriaceae bacterium. The sequence continues at coordinate 1,806 of DAHVXO010000351.1, forward strand.
TTCCTTCATCTTCGGGTTCCAGCGACGGGTCTGGTGGCCGAAATGAACACCGGCCTCAAGCAGCTGCTTCATAGAAATCACTGACACGGGTAACATTCACCTCCGTTTGATTTCGGACCCTCCGCTCGCTTCACCCAGCCCCGGAACTGCCTGATGGCAGCATCGCCGGAACTGTCCACGAGCGTGTGTAATGGCACCATCCGATATCTTAGCACATTGTTAGCCTGCTGGTAAAGCCTTTTCCAATTGGCAACGAGATGCCAGGGCCGCTCAGGACAAGCCGAACCAACCTTTGATCTGCTCCGGCGTCGCCCCCTGGGCGCACATGGAGGCGACGCCCTGCAAGAGCCGGAGGGCATCACTGGAGTAAACCACCGCACCATCTTCACCGGTGCGGGTCAGGAGCCGCACCTGCTCGTGGAACTGCTCCTCAAACCAGCGAAGCTCCTCACCGCTCATGTCCAGAGCGGCGGCGAGTTCTTTCCGCCTCAGCCAACTCACTGCCATGGCGCCCTCCTGCCGCTGCGCCGGGGACCTACGTCCTTCCCGATCGAACAGCCTGCAGTTGGAAATACGTGGGATTAGGGGATTGGGTTCGGTGGTGGCGCACAATCCCTGGACGCGCATAGGCCCCGGCACGCCCCTGCCGATTAGTTCATGCGCCTGAGGCCCAGGATCAGCTGCACCTCACCCTTGGTCATGCTCAGCTGCCGGGCGATGTCGGTCACGTCCAGCCCGGCGTCTGCCAGGCCATAGATGCGGCGGTGCAGGTCGGGCAGGTCGGCCGTCGCGGCGCCGGTCTCCTTGCGCAATGGGGCAGGCTCGGCGTGTCTCGACGCGCCCGCGTGTTCAAACGGTTGGGACCGCAGCGGCACCCGCCGGCGTCCCAGTAATTCCTGAATCTCCAGCTCTCGGGGCGGGGGTTCAGCCGACGGTGTGGGTGCGGGCGGCGTCCCGCCCGGCGGTTTCGCGGCAGCCGCGGCACGGGACCGGCCGCCACCCGCACGGGCAGGGGACGCCTTGGGCGCGGCCGGCTTCTTCGCCGACTTTTCCCCGGCATGCTTGAGCGCCTCCAGGCTCTCCAGTGCCGCCTTGGTGGCTTCCTCCAGCCGTCTAACAGTCTGATCGGCGCGGTCCAGCACCTCCACCACCGACTCGCTCTTCTCCGCCACCGCAGCCACAGTAGCTTCCGCCGTGGCGACCAACTCGTCCACAATGGTTTCAAGCCGCCGGGGTCCGGCGGCGACAGCTTCCTGGGTCTCCCGGATCCAACGCCGGAACTGCCAGATGCCGTAAAACGCCACGGCTCCCCCCGCTAGCAGGAGCAAAACGGGTACCACACAATACCCTCCTCAGGGGGCGACCCTACAGTTTCACGTCGAGCCGATTGCCCGGCCGAGGCGGTTGGGATGGCATCGAAGCCACCGGCTCACGGTCCTTGCCCTTGCGGGACCGTTGCTGCTCACGCCCCCCCGAGCTCTTCTCCTTGGCGTCCTGCCGGATCGTCGCTTCTTCGACCGGCGACCGCTGGTGAACCTGCTGACGTTCCTTGATCGCCTTGTCCACGAATTGGACCGCAGCAGCATGCTGGGCCACAAAAGGCTGGGTCTGCGCGTTGTGCTGGAGGCGACTCGCTTCGCCGAGCCGTGGCAGCATGGTCAACAGATCGACCGGACGCACCGACATGGACACACCTCCTCAGCGGGAACGACCGAGAGGCCAGGTTTACGCAGAACCGAGCGTCACTTGATGCTGCTCTGACAGGTAGAAACTGACGTGCTGCAGGACATCGATCACCATATAGCTTTCGTTCCCGATCGTCACCTTGACACCAGGGTAGGCGCAATCGGCTGCCCGCACCCGACCAAGATAACTCATGTGCAATTCGTCCTCCAGGACCACCTTGCGGGCGGACAACTGGTCGCGCTGTCCCTGGAAGTAATACTGGCTCCGCAGGGACTTCATCAGCACCTCCCGCTTTTGCTGGGAGAACTCCTGCGGGTTTTTCGCCTCGATGTCCCGGAGCAACGCCACGGCCTGCTGCGATTTGCGCAGCCCGTCTTCGGCCTCGGCCAGCGCACGGCGGACCGTCTCCAGTTCGTCGCGGGCCTCCGGCGAGATGCCGACTTCGATCTCTGTTGTGGTGGAAAGGTTGGACCCAATAATCCGGCTGCTGACCTCATCTTTGGCCTTGATCTGACCGCCGATGATCGAGCCGCGCCGCCCGATTACTGTCACCTTGCCACCGCCGCGCACCCGGCTGTGGAGGATACCGTCGCTAACCACAAGGTCTCGGTGGCAGCGGACATCGGCGTTCTCCATGAACCGGCACTTGATCTGGCCGCCGGCCACCACGCGCCCCCGGCCTGCACCCTGGATGCCGTACATGACTGCAATATCGCCGCCGGCCTCGACGGTACCCCCGTCGATGCCGCCGTGGATCTCCACATTCTGCTCGGCCCGCACGGTGAATCCCGGGTTGACGTTCCCGTGCACGACGACCGTACCGACGAAGTCAATGTGACCCGTGCTGGCGTCCACATCGCCGCGAACCTCGAAAATGGGCAATACCGATACCTTGCCATCGAGCCCCACAACCGCGTGACCGGCGGTCTCCGCCATGACCGACAGGCCGTCGCCCGAGATGCGAGCGCCCTTGCCAGCCCGCAGTGCGACCTCCTTGCCGTCGACCGCCGGCACGGTCACCCCGGTCACATTGGTACCCGCGGCACCCCTGGTAGCCGGTTGCCGCGTCGCCAAGATAGTGCCAGCGGTCACGTTTCGGACCAGATTAAGCTGGAAAAAGTCAACCTTCCCGTCAGCCTTCAACTGCGGATACCCCGAAGGGGTCTGCAGCATCTCAGTGTACGTGACCACTGCATCATGCCCACGGGCAGGCGGTTTACCCCGTGCGACCACGGTCGGCCGCCTGCTCGGTTCGTAGACCAGGGCCTGTGCGGACTCCTTGACGACTTGCTCCACAGCTGCGCTGTCGATCCCGTAGGTAACCCCAGCTTTGGTGAGAGCCAAAGACGCCTGCGCAACAGTAACCGCCAGGCCGCCGTTACGGGGTGGGGTGACCGTCAGATAAGCCTCCATACCGTCGGCAGCGATCCGAACCGCCACCTTGCCGTGCAGCACCTGTGAGGTGATCTCAGAGCCCGTGCGATCGAGGCTCATCGCCGTATTCCCCCTTGTGGTCCAGCACGGTCTTGACAGGTATGGCCGAGGCCAAGACCGTTTTTGTCAGCAGGGGCTTTGACTGGTCTTGCACGGTCAAACCCCCTTATGGTCAGGAAATCAGCTGCTGCTTGTGACGGCTCAGGCGCCCGCGCAACCGCAGAATCGCCTTAGAATGCAGTTGTGAGATGCGTGCGACCGACAAGTTCATGATAGAGGCGATCTCCTTGGCAGTCAGGCCTTCAAAATAGAAGA
>DAHVXO010000367.1 GCA_027356675.1 Symbiobacteriaceae bacterium
CACAACCAGCAGTCTTTTCAGTGCACGTGACCGCATCCTTGTCATACCCCCCACCCGCCGGGGTAGAGCAGGCTATTCAAATACGCTAACGCGGCGGTTGCCGCTCTCCGTCACATAGATCCTGCCCTCCGGGTCCACATAGAGGCCGTTGGGCAAGTAGAGCGCCTCCGGACTGCCCTTCGGCGCGGTGAGGCGAAACCGCTCCCTCCCGGTACGGTCGAAGGCCACCACCGTGTTCTGCAAACCTGCGACCACGTACAGCGTACCGTACCTGTCCAGGGCAATCCCCCGCGGAGCCGACAGAGGCCCGGTCTTCTCCCCGCCCTTGATGACCCGCAAGAAACGGTCTGCGGCGTCGAAGACCTGAACCCGGTCGTTGCCGGAATCGGCCACATAGAGGGTGCCATCATCGGCCAGAGCGATCCCGTTGGGGTACCGGAACCGCCCCTCTCCCTCCCCCGGTCCGCCAATCCGCTCCAGCAGGTTTCCATACGCGTCCAGCACCAACACCTGATGCAGCCCGGCATCGGCCACATAAAGCTTGTCGCCGTGGAATTCCAGATCGGTGGGCTTGCTGAGGAGGCCGGGACTACCGAAGGTGCCGAGGAATTTGCCTCCAGGGTCGAAAACCAGGATTGTGGCGGCCCCCATGTCGGCTACATAGAGCTTCCGCTCGTGCAGCGCCACACCGTACGGATACCGCAGCTGCTCAGGTGATTCCCCGCGCTCTCCGATACGGCGTACGAAGCTCCCGTCTCGATTGAAAACAAGGACATGCTCCTTCTGGGCGTCAGAGACGTAGACCTCGCCTCCGGAGCCAGTGACAGCCAGGGGATTTCCAAGCCCTGCCGCTTGCCCCTCGCCAAAGGTGTAGCGAAGCTGGGGGTGCCGTAATCCGCCCAGCGCCCCCCCAGTCCCGAGCGCTGGGACACCGCCGCGAGACGCTCTCATGATGGGCCACACGGCGATGGCTCCAATCAGAACCGCAACGAAGACACCAACCAATCGCATTTTCTTGGTCACATCCATGCCCCAATTCCTTGCCACTGTTGCTGTTCTGTCCCGCTACTACTTCTGGTGGCAATCCTGGCAAACACCCCGGCTGTTCATACGAAGCAGTGCCAGGTTGCCCGTAGTGGTCACACCGTGGGGCCTGTGGCAGGTGAGGCAGAACACCTTGCCGGCACTATGCGGAGTACCATCTGAAAGGAATGCGGCCGCCCCGGCCTCCAGCGGCAGGTTAGTGGTCAACGCCGAACCGTTGTAACTGGAGATGTCCTTGCCCACGGCATGCCGGTACAGCGCGGTCAGGTAGATGCCGCTCTGGCTGTGACCTGAGCCGTTGATGGCAGTCGTATTGTAGTCAGCGTGGCAACCCCCGCAGAAGTCGTTCATGCCCGCCACGTACACGGCATCCTCCTTGCCGGTGGACGTCTTGGCGTAGGCCTCGACCTTCAGTGTTGACAGGGTTCCATCGCCGCTCCGCACCATGTTTGGCAGGTTGGTCTTCAGCAGGCGATACTGGTAGGTGGTGTCGGAGTGAGCGCTGTGGCAACTGCCGCAACCCAGCGGCTCGTTCCACAATCCGTTGGTGTCGTTACGGTCGCCGCCAGGGGCATAGGCGATGAGCCGCCCGAACGGATGTGCCGATGTCGGGGTTGGTACACCAGCCCCGGAGCGGAAATTTGTGCCGAACAGACCGCCCGGTGCCGTGAGCGTCGTGCCGTTCGGGCCCTTCACCGTGCCGAAGTCCACCTGGTACTTGGACCCGGTGCCGCCGGCGTGGCAGGTCTTGCAGGTGGCGTTCACCGTATCCGTCTTCAGGAGCTTCTCGCCGGCACCCGTGTGGGTGTTATGGCACTTGGCGCACTGGTTGGTGTCAGCTGCAAAGTACCTGTGGGCATGCTCATCGGGTGGAAACGCATCAACCACGTTGGAGTACGTACCCCCGAGGCCGATGCGGAAATAGTAGTTCCGGAAGTCCTCCAGCCCAATCACCCGGGTGTTGCCGTCGACGGCATCCCCGTTGGCGGCCTGCACTCCGCCGCCGCCTGGGGCGGCAACGGTGTTCCAGGTTAACCCGTCCAGGCTGTAATGGATGGCATCGCCGGTTTGGAACGTCCAGACCAGGGTGGTCTGTCCGCTGGCAGTGCCTGTCGCCTTCAAATTCGTGGAGGCCGCTGCCATCGCAACGGCACCTGTGAGCAGCAGGATCAGGCAGGCCATGGGGAAGATTCGCGCCACCTGTTTCATTCGAGCATCCCCCCTCGTCTGGTTCAGAGCATTCTTCCCTCGGCCCTCCCCTGGAAGGGAGGGCGGGGGGAAGGGCATAAACCCCTCCCCCGCACCACTCTCCTGTGTTACTTGGCGTGGCACTGCTGGCAGACACCGCGGTTGTCGAGGCGCAGCAGGTGGCTGTAGTTGGTGAACGTGCCTCCGGGCAGCGTGAAGGCTGTGCCCGCATCGCCGTTCGTGGTGGTGACGCCGTGCGGCCGGTGGCATGTGATGCAGGCCAGGCTGCCGTCGGCCCTCTTCGCAGTGCCGTCCCAAATGGTCGACACCGTGTAGGTCGCGCCGCCGTCGCTGCTGAGCTTCATGCCCTCGAGCGGCAGGACGCTGCTGGGCTTCCAGAAGTGGCCCGGCGTGCCCACGTAGTGCCGGGTCTTCGAGCTGTACTTGCCGTTGGCTACATCAGCCGAGGTGGAGTTCCCCGAGGTGTTGTAGTCGGTATGGCAGCCGGCGCAGAACTGGTTCATGCCGGAGACGTAGTTGACGCCTTCCTTGTCGCCCAGGGTGACAGCGTACGCCTCCACAGAGATGGCCGCGGTGTACTTGCTCTGGGCCGGATCGTAGAGCTCGGGCAGGAGCGGGTTCAGCAGGCGATACTGGTAGCTGGTCTTGGTCACGCCGGTATACCCGCGCTGCGGGTGGGCGCTATGGCAGCTACCGCAGCCCAGCGGCTGGGCCCAATCGTTAACACCGGCCGAATTGCCGCCCGGAGCGGTGTTGATCGTGGCGCTGATGATGTGGGCGGACGTGGGCGTCACCCCGGAGGCAGAGTTGAAGACCTTGCCAAACGGGCCTGCCAGGGCAGCGAGCGAAGTCCCTCCGGCCCCGGCGACGGTACCGGCATCCACCTGGTACTTGGAGCCGCTGCCGGCGTGGCAGGTCTTGCAGGTGGCGTTCACCGTATCCGTCTTCAGAAGCTTCTCGCCGGCACCGGTGTGGGTGTTATGGCACTTGGCGCACTGGTTCGTGTCCATGGCGAAGTACTTGTGCGCGTGATCGTCGGGCGGGAACGCATCGGCCACGTTGGAGGTTGTGCTGTCTGCGGCCTTGATCCGGAAGTAGTAGTTGGTAAAGTCGGTGAGGCCAATCACCTTGGAGTTGCCGAGCGAAGCCGATGGGTCAAGCTGCACGCCGGAGAGAGCACTTGACGGTATGTCGGTCCATGTCAGGCCGTCCAGGCTGTACTGTGCGACGTCCCCGGCTGTTGAGGTCCAGGTCAGGGTCGTCTGCTCGTGGGCCGTCTTGGACGCCTTCAGGTCCGTTGCGGCTGCGGCGAAGGCGGCGGAAGCAGCGAAGAGAACAACCAGAGCAGACAGCATCAGGATCCTGATCACCCTTGACATCCTGTATTCCCCTTTTCTTATTTAAACTGGAACCACAGGGGTTGCGCCATCTCTCACCTCCGTTTCGCCACAGTCCCCCGGTCCACGGGTCTCAGTATCCGAACACCACTACCCGGTTGTTCTCCCGGTCCGCGATGTAGACCCTGCCCACGTCATCGGTGGCCAGCTGGTTCGGGAAATTGAACTGCCCCTCCTCAAGACCCCGGTCACCGAAACGGAAGAGCGGTTTGAGATCCTTGTCTAACGCCACCACGTTGTGTCCGAACGTGTCGACCACCAGGAGGCGGCCAAACCGGTCCACGGCCATACCCCGGGGCAGGCTGAGACCCAGGTCCGTTTTGATGCTCACCAGGTTACCGCCCTTGTCAAAAACCTGAACTCTCTGGTTGTTGGAATCGGCCACGACGATCTGCCCGCCCACGATCGCCAGCCCATTGGGGTAGCCGAGGTACCCTTCCGGCCCACCGGGCTTCCCAATGGTGGCGACCAGCTTGCCCGCCGGATCGATCGCGTAGATGTACCCCGGGGCGCTGGCGGCATACAGGGTATCGCTGTCAAAGGCGAAGGCCAGGGGGCTCAGGTTCACGCCGAGGTCCTTGCCCTTTATGGCCTGGACGAACCTGCCCGAGCCATCGAATTCGAGGATGGCATTTCGCCGCAGGTCACCGACGTAGAGACGCCCGTTATGCCACGCCAGGGTGGCGGGCATTTCCAGGTTGGATTCACCCTCCCCCTTCTGGCCAAACTGGAAGAGGAACTCACCATTCGGATCATAAGCCTGGATTCGCCCATTGCCGGTGTCAGCCACGAAGACGCGGCCATTGTCGGCCACGGCCACCGACAGGGGTTCCCGCATCTGCGTTTCGGGCGTCTTGCCCACGATGTTGGCGAGAAACTTGGGCGGCTTCGCAGGCGCCGCGCTTGCGGTGACAGTAGCCTTCAGGTTCTCCACCACAGCGGGCGCCTTTTTCATCCCGAAGAAGTAGCCGAACGCCGTGCCGGAAACGAGCACAACCGCCGCAACGGCTACGAGCAGGGCGCTCAGTGACACACTTTTCACGGGTTGGTCACCCCCAGCCGGCGGAGCGCTGCGCTTGCCGCCTCGTATTTGGGGTCATACTGGAGCGCTTCCTTGTACTCCCCGATCGCCAGATCTTTCTTCCCCACCTGCTCGTAAGCGCTCCCAAGGGCAAAACGGGTATCCGACGAGGTCGGGTTGATGCCTAACGTGTGCTGGAAGGTAACGATGGCGTCGTCCACCTTAGATAGCTGCATGTAAGTCTGGCCCAGACTGAACCAGGCGAGTTCGTGCTTGGGGTACTTATCGGCGAGCGCCTTAAACTGCCTGGCGGCCTCCTCGTACTGCTTCTCTTCGAGATAGACCAGGCCGAGGTTATAGACCAGACCCGCATTCTCCGGCTCGATCTCTGCGGCTGCCTTGTATGCTGCCAGGGCCTTGTCCATGTCGCTCTTCTGGAAGTAGCTCCAGCCAAGCTGAAGCTGGCCTTCGAAGTCCTTGGGGTCCTGGGCTACGACCCGGGACCATCTGGCGACCTCCGCGTCCAACCGGGCGGTCCGGTCAAACCTGTTCCAGAAGAACCGGTACCCGGTCCAGACACCTCCGCCGACTACGAGAGCCAGTGTACCGACCAGGATCGCAATTGCGATGGGAACGCTGATCCGTCTCTCCCCGAGGGACTGTTTGGGTGATTCGCTCACTGGCGGTTCCGGATGCATCCGCCAACACCTCCCAAGGCATCACAGGTCGTGACAAGTAAGGCAGAGCCCGTCGCCGGGGTACCGCAGGGAACGAGTGTGTGGACTTCCATGTGGGTCGTGGCAGCTCGAGCAGGTCACAGGCTTTCCCGTAGCCGGATCTACTGTAGAACCCCCCGTCGGGTGTTCATGCTCGGGTTTGGGTGCATGGCACTGGCGGCAGAGGCCGACGGGAGGGCCTTTCAAAAGAGGCGCCTCGGCGGAACCGTGCTGTTGATGACACGTTGTGCAGGCGCCCTGGTCCTGTGATCCCGAGGCCGTGATCCTGCTGTGACCGATCTGATCGTACAGCACCCCCGCAGAGGGGTGGCAAGTCGTACAGAGCAGACGGCCCGGGGCTTGGAGCAAGCCGGGGTAATCGGCGGTGTGCGGCCTGTGGCAGTTGCTGCACGCGAACTGCCCGCCCATCGGATGGTGGGAAGCGCGGGAAAATTGATCCTTGATCGCGACATGACAGGTCGTGCACAACGCAAGCTGAGATTCCGTCTTGATGAGTCGCGCCGCTCTGGCGGCATGGGGTGCGTGGCACTGCGTACAACTGCCTTCCCGGTACGGCTGATGCTGGAATGGCCCTTCCCGACCTTCCGGGAAGTGACAGCTGACACACAGCTCCTCGGCCGGCACCCGGAGATTGTGCGGAAACGAACTTGCATGCGGAGAGTGGCAGTCCGTACAAAGCCCGTCGGCAAATGGCTTGTGCTGTTCTGGCAGATCACGCTGGGCCCAGGTTCGTGCGTGGCAAGTGCCGCAGAGCTCCACCAGCGGCATCCGCAGCAACCTGGGTTGTTTCGAAGCGTGCGGGTCGTGGCAGTCGGTGCAGAAGTTGCCGTCGAATGGGGGGTGCTGGTAACTGGATTTCTTCTGCTGCATGGTCTTGGTATGGCACGTGGCACACGAAGCGTTCTTGTCCCCGCCCGTGTAGGAGGCTGGGGCTCCCAACTCGTGAGGCTGGTGGCATGCGGCACAGTCCCGCACGGGATCGTGGAGCCGGGAGCCTTCTTGCTTTTGCGTTTTATCGAATGTTTTATAGTCGTACTCAAAGTGACAGACGACGCACCGGTCCTTTGACGGGATGACCAGACCAGGCAATCCGGTCAGAGAGTGCGGTGCATGACAGGCCAGGCAAGCATCCGGGTTGCCTGGGACCCTTGCATGGTCCGCGGTCACTTGTCGGGTGGTGTGACACAGGAGACATAGCTTGGCATCTGGAGGAACTTCTGCATGGGTGAGCGATTCTAACAAGAGCAGAACCAGCGGAGTCAGAAGAATCCTCATCTGGTCCCCTCCTAAGCCACCCCCGGTTACGGCTCGGTCAAGAGCCTATCGGACCGAAAGGGCTTTCAGTTCCTGTTGTGCTTCACGGTTATTGGGATCGAGGACCAGGACCGTGCGCCAATGTTCGGCTGCCTCCCGGTCCCGCCCAAGCTTTTCGGCGCTTCTGCCCAGCATGAGGTGGACAGAGACCCGATCCACGATGACCGCTGAGGGGTCCTTTAGAGCCCGGGTCAGTTCCGAAAGGGCACCTTCCCACTCACCCCTGTCGAAGTAAAGGGTGCCGAGCAGCCGGTGGGCGGCACCGAAGTCGGGAAATCGTGTCACGGCCTGCTGCAATTCCGCTTCCATACTGGTGTAGTTGCCCTGGAGACGGTAGATCACGGCAAGGTTATATCGTGGGGAAACAAGGCTGGGGTTCAAGGTCACCGTGGTCCGATACTCACGCGCGGCTTCGTCCGTTCGGCCGGCGGTCTCAAGAGCCTGCGCCAGCAGATAGTGAATTTCGGCGTCTTCGGGTTCCAGTGCAACCGCCCTCTGAAAGGCCCGGATGGCGGCGCCCGGTTCCCGCTGTCGGAGGGCATTGATTCCCGACTTCACATACCCCCGAGCGGTTCGCGGGGTCCCCGTGATCCGCTCCACGAGTCGGCCGCGTATACCGACCAGGCCGAGAACCGTCAGAACTATGGTAAAGGCCAAGACCCATCTCCATCGTTTCGCCATGTCCGCCGTCTCCCACATGGTCTACCTGCGGCCAACACCCCGTTGGACGTGACAACTGGAGCAACTCTTGGCATCATGGCAAGTGAAACACTGACCCATGCCGGCCTGCTTAACCTGCCCAGGGTGCTCCTTGATCCAGTTCCCGGAGTGATTGCTATTATGGCACTGGGCGCATGCCACAACCTTCTCGGCCTTGCTGCCGGGCTTGCGCTCCTCGTCGTGGCAGACCAGGCAGGCGGCCTTGCCTCCCGCAGCAACCCTGCCATGGCCCAACACCCAGGAAGCATCGTGCGCTGGCGGCCGTTTCAGGTGGCAGTCAAGACACGTGTCGTTCTCCCGGATCGCCGAGGGCTGTCGAGTCTCGTTCACCACTTGCTTGCCCCGAGTGATGTCGTGGCAGAACAGGCACTCGTTGTACTGGACCAGGCCCTCGGACCCGTGCTGAAGTTTCCATTCCGGCCGCTCATGGTTGACTGGGGTCTTGATCTCTTTGTGACAGGACTCACAATCTACGGCAACCTTCTGCTGGTTATGGCAACCGATGCAGGTTTCCATGGACGGTCGGAAGTCCTTGGCCTCCATGTGAGCGGCTCTTGCTGCCAGTTCGTCGCTGTTGTGCGCCAGGTCCTCAAACCGTGAGGCAATCCCGGCGTGGGCCACCGAACTGTGGCAATCGACGCAGGCAACACCCTTCACGTCGATGTGCTTGGCATGCGGCACCTTGAGATCGCCTGAAGCGGTTACCTGCCGCTGCTTGGTGTGACAATTTTCGCACGTTTCGTTCGAAACAGTGCCTTTGATCTCTATGTGAAATGGCACCTGCCTAGTCACATGAAGGTAGAGCTCCTCAAAGGACGACACTTTATGAACCAAGTTCCATGCCTTTGCCCCCTCATGACACTCGGCACAGGGGATCTTGGCGTGACTGGAAGCCCTCCAGGTGATGTTTTCCGGTTGCATTTCGTGGCACCGACCACAGAAGCTAGATTGGGACGAGTAGACAAGTCCCCCAACGGAACCGACTACCCCGATGCTGACGAACACGATCAGCGCGTATAGCAACCCGGGCATATGTTGGCGCAAGTTGCGATACCGATCGCTGACTGCGTTAAGCGCTCTCTTCAGTAGCTTCGCGAAGGTCTTACCCAGTTGAGCCAGGTTGGACACAATCATGAGACCTCCTTCCCCCTAAGCGTACAGAACGGGCCATCAATCCAAAATAGGCTTAAAGTGCCATTTTTACGATCCGGACCAGTCACTATTGCTTTTCAGCCAGGGGTGAAGTTGGCTTCGTCGCGGGAGGGCGCCCGGTCGCCCACGCTCAGAAGCCTGTCCATTCACCCTATGGAAACGAAAAAGGCCGGGGACACTCCCGGCCTTAACCGTTCTGTAAACGATACCACTGCGCACTGTTCGGGGTCGTACCGACTCAGTCGGCTCCACTTACGCCGGCTTCACCTATCTCACTCTGCGAACACGTCCTCTACCAAAAAGGGACAGGCCGGGCAGCAGCGGGGATGTCAGTGATGACCCGGTCGGAAACACTCGCCAAGTGTCCAGACCAGCCTGCTGATCGTCGATTATGCCACCATAATCTTTATCGGACTGTTCACTTTTGCGGGGCGGAAAAACAAGGAGCTTGCTGCCGTAAGCCTTCACAGCGCCCTCATGCCGGCGGAAGAACTCCTGCCAGAACGACTGAATCAGAAGTACCTTCTCAGCGGATATGTGGTAGTCACCAGCGCCGTCCCCAACCCCGCTCACGATGACGTCGGCTTTGATGTTCCCGACGCGCCGGTCGGCCGCCTGGAGCACCTGGCTCATGGCTGTGTCATCCAGGGCAGTGAAGTCGGCGATATCGCTCTGCTCAATCATGTCACTCAGGACAACCACAGTGCGCACCGGCGCCTTGGGGTAGCTCTCGAGGATGCCGGCCGCCTGTGCAAGGGAATCGAGAATGTGTGAACCCGGGCGCCCTACCCCGCCGGTCTCAGCCAGCAGCCCTTTGAATTCTGCAACAGCAGCCTGCTCCAACTGCCGGCGTTGGCGCTTGTGGAGGAACGGGTTCGTGGTGAGCGCATGGTAGACCGGAAAGTGCTTTTCCACCCGAACAGCCTCCACCAAAGACTGGGCCGAGATTGGGAGCACATACAATTGGGTTCCGCCGTCAATCCCCTGCAGCACGCGCCGGAAATCCTCCAGGTACCGGGCGCCGGTGTCCTCGGCCGACCGGGTCACGTCGACGAGGACCACAACCACCGAGTCTGGTTGCCTGGTGGTCGACCGGGCGCATCCAGAAAGCGCTGCCAGAACGATCGAGATGGCGATGACAGTCCTGATCCATCCCCTCATGACAATCCCCCGTTACGTGGACAGCCCCGGCCCGGCTGGCAGACCCCGGCCCGGTCCGCGGCTCCGGCGAACCCGCCCGGCCCGTGCATCCTCGCGGGAAGGGTTCCATTCGAGATCACCGTCTCGCTGGGGCAGGCGCAAGCGTGGCCACGCCTGCCCGGAGAGCCCATCGGGATGGTCGTTCCGTTCACCCAGATTGGCCTTGACATAAATGCTCAGGCATTTATCCGTCAACGTGGCCTCCGTTTCGCATCGGGCGCAGTGACTCTTCCAGTCTGACTCCCGATTGGCAATGGCGGCGTCCAGAACAAGCCGGGTCCTTACTGTCCGCCTGGCACGCCAGTGCAGCCGTGTGGCGGCCCGGTCGCGTGCCTTCTGGTTGCGAAGGGCGGGATAGCGCGCATACTCCGCCTGGGCCTCCGCCAGGACCAGTTCGGCGGCCTCCACCTGGTCCGTGGCGGTGCCATGCAGGTGGGCGGCACGCAGGTACCTTTTCTCCAGGGCCTTGTCGCGCCGCACGAATCCTTCTTTCAGGCGATTCACAACGGTCTGCCCCTCGTCACGGATGACCATGATCGCCTGCGAACAGGTGGCCTGTCCGGGCGCGGGGTTCAGGTTCTTGCCGTCCTTGCGCCCTTCCAGTCGGGCACGCAGATAGCGCCAGGCACGAATCATAGCCGTTCATCCTCTCTGTTTAGCTGCGACGCAGCCGGCGGCAGGTCATCATCACGGCGCAAGTCGTCTGGAATCGACAAGTGCGGCAGGTTTTCCAGGCGAAGACAGTCTGGTTTCCGTCCCATTGCCCTCGCCCTGACATTTGCTGCCACGTAGATCGACTTCAGGCGCAGATCCTCGTCCCGAAGCGCATAGACCCTGCCCTGCGCGTCGGTGCGGGCCATTTTCCGCCGGCTCTCGCCGTCAGTGGCCCGGTCCCGCGCCGCCTGGAGGTACCTTTCGGCCCACCGGCGCTCGCGTAAGGTCCGCCGGCAGCGCACTCCGGCGGCGGCCAGCTGCCCGGCAAACGGCTCCACCCGGTGGTTGAGGGACAGCAGCAGAGCCACCATCAGACTCGCCACGCTTACGCTGAGAAGCCCAAGTGCCGCGCCGGCGGGGCTCACGGTCTGAAAATCGGACTTCAGCGCTTCAAGCGCACTCTCGCGCAGGTAGGCCGTGGCGACCAGGAAGCACGCCACCACCCCGAGAAGCGCGTACAGGACAGCCCTGTCCGGTGTTTTCAGCTTGCGGAAGTAGGTCCCGGCAAAATGCCCGAACGCACTGGTGACCGCCGCCGTGAGCACGGACAGAAGCCCCGTGTTGATGGGATCCAGCCCCAATGCGGTAAAGGCCATGTACAGGAGGGGCATGTCAAGTAGCGTCAGCAGCAGGAGGCCGAGCACATAGACCCTGGAGGGAAAATACCAGTGACCGGGCGGGTTAAAGGCCCAATCCTCCTCCTGTGCCCGCTTGGAGAGCTCCTCCAGAGCCCGCCGTCGGAGCGACTCCTGCTCGCCGCTTTGGCGCAGGCGGGTTTCCGCGGCCGAGCTGTGCTGTAAGCCTCTACTGACGAATCGCTCCAGACGTGCATCCAGGCGTTTCCACCGGGTGTACGCCTTGTCCACCCGCTCCTGGCTCCCATAGTGCAGTTCATCGATGAAAGCGGGGTGGTCGACGTCGGTGTCACCCGGAATGTTCTCCATGCCATCTGCGGTGCCGGAACGCCAGGCGTAGGCTCCGCGGCCGGTAAGGAAAACCAGGACCGGGTGCCTGAATAGGCGGAAGCTCGCAGAGCCCACAGTGGTCACCTCAGGCTGAGTGTTGACAGAACCCTGCCAGGTTAATCCACGAGCCACCGCGTATGCCTTCGACGGCGGGGAGACGGCAACAGCCCCCTGGCGGTACGCCAGGGGGCTGTCAGGCTGATGCACATAGCGACGCATAGGCATGCACCCCGTCGCCGCTTCGATGCGAGCACATCAACGGGCGGGATGATGGCAGCCCTATCGCGGATCAAGGTCGAGAAGCACCTGGGTGGACCCAAGACCGACAGCGGAGAATGGTTCATCTCCATTCCGACAGTCCTGGTAGAAGCGATGCGCCAGCACCGCCAGGCACAGAAGGTGCGGTCGCTGGTCCATAACCTGATCTACACCGCCACAGATGGCAGCCCGATGGTGCCGACCACTTTCAGTGATAAGGTCATTAGCGGGCGATGGGGCCAAACAGCGGAATCGGCATGACCCTGGACGTCTATACGCTCTTCCAGATAGCACAGGACGAGGCGGCCAACAAGGTGGACAAGCTGCTGACAAAGAGAAAAGGCACTCGCTGAGGGTGCCTTCTTTCATCGAAACTATTTTGCTTCACGAAGGTTAGCAATCCGTCTGCAAACCACCTGGTACGCGTGCGCGAAGCTCATAGGCCAGTTGAGAGCGTGCGGGATTTCAAATGGAATCACCTCCGGCTGCGGTAGCCAGTGTGACCGGATCCGGGCCGCTGCCGGCTTCTCGTAACGTGCGATTCCGAACACGGTTTCAAGGTTGGATGTGCATCCTCCTCCAATACCGAACCAAACCCCTCCCGACATCGTATGTACGTACAGATGCCGACTTATATAGTTTACGTCT
>DAHVXO010000373.1 GCA_027356675.1 Symbiobacteriaceae bacterium
CCGCGGCTGGGAGACCTGTTTGTTCATCTCCCGGAATTATACGCTGGTTACCGCCGCGAATCAAGGCCAATTGTGCCTGTGCATAATTATAACCCACATCTGCATACTTATGCAATAGAGTCGTTGGCGGACGGACAAAAAAAGGCACCTCACGCTTGGTGAGGCGGCCCTGAGAAGGCGGGCATGTAGGATCCGGCAACCACTCGGTTCCGACCTCGCTCCTTGGCAGCGTACATGCGGTGGTCGGCCGCCTCCAGCAGGGCGTCCAGCGCCGTTCCATCCAACGGGAAGACGGCGATGCCGATGGAGACCGTCACCTGAACGCCCTCTTCGCCCACGATCAGCGCTTCGATGCCCTGCCGGACCCGCTCGGCGGCCCTCAAGGCTTCCGTGGCACCGGTGCGGGGGAGCAGGGCCACGAACTCCTCGCCGCCGAGGCGGCCCCACAGGTCCTCCTCCCGGAGCAGCTGGCGGACCTGTGACCCCACCGCCCGCAGCACCTCATCACCGAAGGCGTGACCCCAGGTATCGTTGACGTGCTTGAAGTGGTCCACATCCACGATGAAGAGCGCGGCCGGTTCGCCGGTAAAGCGGGCTTCGGTCAGGACCCGGCCACCCTCCTGTATGAGCGCCCGCCGGTTGGCGAGGCCAGTGAGGGGATCAACCTGGGCCTCGAGCAGGAGCCGCTGGGTCTCGGATTCCAGGCGAACCGCGGCCTCCCGCAGGCGCTCTTGCTTGACCTTGGCCTTGAGGGCAGCGCCCACCCGCAACTGGACCTCGCGCAAATCAGTGGTTTTGGGGATGTAGTCGTGCGCACCCAGTTCGAAGCCGGCGACCTTGGTGGGCACATCGCCGACAGAGCTCAGAAAGAGGATTGGCGTGTCGGAGAGTTCAGGAATGGCCTTGAGCCGGGCGCAGACCTCCAGACCATTCATCCCTTCCATAAGAACGTCCAGGAGTATGACATCCGGAAGGAGCAGGCGTGCCGCTTCCAACGCCCGGTCGCCGTTGTTGGCTTCTGCGACCCGATAACCCGACGCTTGCAGTCGCTTGCGCAGCATGCGTCGCATGTACGCGTCATCATCCACCACCAGCACCAGGCGCTCGTCTCCCATGCGGTTGCCCCCTACCTTCAACGTGGTGCGACCGGATTCTAATTCCCATTATACCATTATCTATCATATTTTCTAGCTGATGTTAAGCGAAAAATAGTCCCCCGGCGCGATAGGTGCACCGGGGGCTGGTGAAGGTCAAGGTTTATTCCCGCGCTGAGAGGATCGCGACCGCCATGTCCAGTTGTCGGCGGACCTGCGCCGGTGCGGTACCGCCGAGGGAGGTACGCTGCTCCACGCACGTCTCCGGGGCGATGGCGACGTAGACATCCGCCTCAAACAAAGGCGAGAAGGCTTTGAACTCTTCCAACGCACAATCCGCCAGGAACTTACCCGCCTGGATGCAGGCGAGCACGGCCTTCCCCACCACCGCGTGGGCCTCGCGGAAGGGCATGCCCTTCTTGGCGAGGTAATCGGCAAGGTCCGTGGCGTTGGAGAAGTCCTGCCGGACCGCCCGGGCCATGCGCTCCCGATTGAACTTGACCGTGGCGATCATCCCGGCGGTCACCTTCAGGCAGAGCTTCAGGGTGTCCATCGAGTCGAAAAGCCGCTCCTTGTCCTCCTGGAGGTCGCTATGGTAGGTCAGTGGGATGCCCTTGAGTACGGTGAGCAGGGCCATCAGGTTGCCGTAGATGCGTCCGGTCTTGCCCCGGACTAATTCTGCCACGTCCGGGTTCTTCTTCTGCGGCATGATGGAGGAACCGGTGGCGTAGCTGTCGTCCATCTCCACGAAACCAAACTCGGTGGAGGACCAGTTGACCAACTCCTCGCAGAGGCGGGAGAGGTGCATCTGGCAGATAGCGGCGGCGGCCAGGAACTCCAGGAGGAAGTCCCGGTCGCTGACGGCGTCCATCGAGTTGGGGTAGACAGCGGCGAAGCCGAGTTCGGCGGCGGTGAACTCCCGGTCGATGGGGAAGGTCGTGCCGGCCATGGCGCCTGCGCCCAGCGGCGAGATGTCCGCCCGGCGGCGGCAATCGGTCAGGCGGCCGTGGTCGCGCTCAAGCATCCAGAAGTAGGCCATCAGGTGATGGGAGAGCAGAATGGGCTGCGCCCGCTGCAGGTGGGTGTAGCCGGGCATCAGCACGCCCTCGTGCTCAGTCGCCCGGTCGACCAGGGCACCCTGCAGGTCGCTGACGAGGGCCTGGACGGCTGCAATCTCATCCTTGACCCAGAGGTGGACGTCGGTCACCACCTGGTCGTTGCGGCTGCGGGCCGTGTGGACGCGGCCACCGGCGGGCCCGATCAGTTCGGTCAGCCGCTTCTCGATGTTGAGGTGGATATCTTCATACTCCTGGCGGAAAGGGAACTGTCCCGCTTCAATCTCGGCCTGGACGCTGCGGAGGCCACCCTCGATCAGGGTGGCGTCTGCGGCGGGGATGATCCCCTGATGCCCCAGCATGCGGGCGTGGGCGATCGAGCCCTGGATATCCTGCTGGTAAAGGCGGCGGTCGAACTTGAGCGAGGAGGTGAACCCCTCAACGGTCTTGTCGGCGGCCTTGGTGAAACGGCCGCCCCAGAGTTTGGTCATTAGTCATTCCTCCGCACATCGCGTAAACGCTACCGCATAAGTGTACTATTGCGTGCATAGTTATGCAAGCTGTGGCAGGGAGGATTCAGGAGGAGCCGGTAGCAACGGGGACGACCTGGATGATACCAGTGGCTGTCCCGGGCTGGGTGGACGGCGTCCCCGGGCGGTCATCCATGGTGAAGGGGCGGCGGTTCGTACTGTGCACGGACCCCCGCCCCTCGGGCTTTCGCCATCAGTGAGTCAAGCACGGGCGCCATCCTTGTGGTGCAGCGAGAGCGGCAGGTCATCGCCGGTGCCGAGGGCATCGAGCACCAGGAACATGACACCGTCGAACAGGAAGAGCCAGCGGTATTGCTTCGGGAGGGACAGCATGCGGCTAGCAAGGGTGAGGACCAGCAGCGGCAGCGAGAAGCGCATCAGCGCCGAGGAGAGCGCCTGCCAAACCACCGTCCCGTCCCGGGCAGCCCGCCACCAGGCGACGCCGAGGATGACCGCCGGTGAGAGCCCGCCCAGGATCCAGACCGGGTCGAAGCGGGCCAGTCCAAACTGGAACACGTGCGGAATGACGTCGAAGACCGCCACCAGCGAGATGGTGGCCCACGAAAAGACAGCCGCCCCCGCCCCGACGATCAGTTGTAGACCGGAATGGAGATGGGGCTCGGCCGCCATGATGACCCAGAGGCTGAACCAGGTGAGGAATGCAGCAGCCAGCCCGCCTAGCAGATAGCCGACGCGAGCGCGGTCTTCGAGAAAGATGATCGGTCCGGCGAAGGCTGCCAGGGCGCAGATGGCGCTCAGCGACAGCCGGTAATACATGCGTGTCACAGAAAACCAACCCTCCTGCGGGGACCCTGCCAAGTCGATTCTCCCCGGCGAGAGGCCATTCCTGCCGGGACAACCGTATGCGGTGCCCCCAAAGCAGGATTTCCCCCGCAAGCTAGGCTTCCGTGGGAATTCCAGCCAGAACGCTGGAACTCCTTGCGAAACGTTGGGTTTTGGCACGGTCAAAGTCGGGGTGAGATTGCAAAAACTATCAGTTTAGACCAAAAGAATGGGAGATTGGGGCTCTGCATAGGGTTTGACGGTAAGAATTGGGACCCAAACCCCAGTTTTCTGGGGCGTGAGTGGAGAAACGATCTATTTTTGCCCAACATTGGGTCCAGGGCGGCTGGCAATTTCTATCGATTCACCCCAAAGGGACTGCAGACCGTTACAGGTTGGCCTGCGCACCCCTGACGTTGAACCAACGGCGATCGCCAGATTACGCCGGACGCAACAGCAAGGAACCTCGTTCTTGACACAAAAGCCCGCCCCTGCTTGGGGGCGGGCCTTGGTGTCCTATGGCCTTACTTCTGCTCGTTCTTCTTGGTGACGGCGGCGAAGACCTTGGTGGGCAGGCCGAAGATGTCGATGAAGCCTTTGGCGGCGGCGTGGTCGAACTTGTCGGCCTTGTCGTAGGTGGCGAGGTCATAGCTGTAGAGGCTGAGTGGGGATTTGCGGCCCACGCACTGAGCAGAGCCCTTGAAGAGCTTGACCCGCACCTCGCCAGTCACGGTCTCCTGGCTCTTCTTGATGAAGGCGTCCAGGGCCTCCTTCAGCGGTGCAAACCAGAGGCCGAAGTAGACCTGCTCGGCATACTTCTGCTCGAGGCTCAGCTTAAAGTGGTGCAGCTCCCGGGGCAACGTGATGGTCTCAAGCTCCTTGTGCGCCAGGGTCAGGACCGTGGCGGCAGGCATCTCGTAGACTTCCCGGGACTTGATGCCCACGAGGCGGTTCTCCGTGTGGTCAATCCGGCCGACACCGTTGCGAGCCGCGATTTCGTGGACCTTCTCGATCAAGGCGACGAGGTCCATGACCTCCCCGTTGACCGAGACCGGCACGCCCTTCTCCCACCCGATGTCGATATACTCGGGCTCATTCGGGGCGTCCTTGGGGTTGACGGTCCACTCGAAGGCCTCTTCGGGCGCCTCGGCCCACGGATCCTCCAGCACGCCGGCCTCACAGGAGCGGCCCCAGAGGTTCACATCGATGGAGAACGGGTTCTTCTTCCCCACAGGGATGGGGATGTTGTGCTTGAGGGCGTAGTCGATCTCCTCTTCCCGGCTCCAACCCCACTCCCGGACGGGGGCGATGACCTTCAGGCCGGGGTTGAGCGCCGCGACGGAGACCTCGAAGCGAACCTGGTCGTTGCCCTTGCCGGTGCAGCCATGGGCGACGAAGTCGGCCTTCTCCTTCTCCGCCACCTCGACGAGGAGCTTGGAGATCAGAGGCCGGGAGAGCGAGGCAGACAGGTAGTACTTGCTCTCATAGATCGCGTTCGCCTGGAGCGTCGGCAGGATGAAGTTCTTGGCGAAGTCGGCCTTGGCATCATAGATGTAGCTGGCGGTGGCACCGATGCTCAGGGCCTTGTCACGAATGAAATCCAGGTCCTTGTCGTTCGCGCCTACGTCGACTGACATGGCGACCACGTCGCAGTTGTAGTTCTCCTTGATCCAGTGAATCGCCACGGATGTGTCCAGGCCGCCAGAGTAGGCCAGGACGCACTTTTGCTTCGCCAAGGTAGACGCCTCCTTATACACGCACGGGGTGTTCCCCGGTGATATCTTGCATGATTATAACTCTGCGTGTATAAGTATGCAATACCCGAGTTTCAGGTGGCTATCCACGATGCGTACTACGGCGAGACCGAGGCCGAGTCGGAGAAGTAAGCACTGGAGAGACTTGCCCCTCCCGAAGCCCCTGTTCAACAAGAAGAGGCGCTTCAGGCTGGTCAGGGACAGATACGGGAAAGACTATTCGGGGTGATGCGAGGATGCGGTCGAACTCGATTTTGCCCTTACTGCTGGCTGCCATAGCCGGTTCCCTGATGCCTGCCCAGGGAGCTGCCAACTCCTGGCTGGCCCGGCGGAGCAGCCTGGCCATGGCCACGTTCTGGGTCCATACCACGGCAGTGCTGTGCATTGGGCTCGTACTTTTGTTTCTACCCTCCAGCCGAAGCTCCTTAGCGAACCTCCTGCATGCTCCCCTGCCTGCCCTGCTGGGCGGCGTGATGGGCGTGGCGATCACCTGGCTGGTGGCAGCCGCCGTCGCCCCACTCGGCATGGTTGCCGCCACCACCGGCATCCTCGTGGCTCAGGTGGCTACCGCTGCCGTTCTCGATCATTTTGGGCTCTTCGGCCTTCACCAGTCTCCCTTCGCGTGGACCAAAGGTCTGGGGGCAGCCCTCCTGGTGCTGGGCGCCTGGTTACTGCTGAGAAAGTGACCTCCATCAACGGAGTTGGGGCGGTTTAGGCCGGCAGGGTACTCGACGCCACTCCAGGTGGCACCCGGTGCTTGGTCGCCTGCTCGTAGGCGTACCCGAGACGGATCAGCGTGGGCTCACTCCAGGCCCGTCCCAGGAAGGTGAACCCCAGGGGCCGCCCCTGCGCCGTGTAGCCCGCCGGCACGGTGATACTGGGGTATCCCGCCCGGGCGCCGATCCAGCAGCCTTGTGACCCCGGGAAGACCATGGCGTCAAGCTGGTGCTCATCCATCGTCTTGTCGATGCCCTCAGTCCGAGTGAGCCGAATGTCCTTGAGCCGGTCTAACAGATATTCCGGTTCGGTCAACGTCCCACTTGTCGCCTCAGACTTGACCAGGAGCGTCTGCCCATACTTCAGCATGGCCTCGGGCCTAGCGTTGTTGAAGGCGATGATCTCCCGTAGCGTCCGCACGGGGGCGGCAGGCCCCAGGGTTCCCAAGTAGGCATTCAGGCACGCCTTAAACTCGTGCGTGAACACGCTGGATTGCCAGAAGCCCGGGGCCGCCGGAGCGATATTCACCGGATCCACGACCTCAGCACCCAACTCCCGCAGGGCCGCCACCGCGGCGTCAAACAGACGGATCTCCTCCGCACTCAGCTTCTCGAACCAGAAGAGCCGGGGCACACCGATTCGGGCTCCCTTCAGCCCGCCCCGGTCGAGGAACTGGGTGTAATCCTTGTACGCCCGGCCCAGACTCACTTCGGTTGCAGGGTCCGAGGGGTCCACCCCGGTTAGTGCGCCAAGAAGGGTAGCTGCATCAGCTACCGTGCGGGCCATGGGGCCAGCGGTATCCTGGCTGACTGCGATCGGGATGATCCCCGACCGGCTGACCAGGCCAACCGTGGGCTTGATGCCCACGATCGAGTTGTTGCTGGAGGGGCTGAGGATTGACCCGGAGGTCTCGGTGCCCACGGTCACCGCCGCCAGGTTGGCCGATGCCGCTGCACCCGAGCCCGAGCTGGAACCGCCCGGAAGCATCTTGCCTGGAAGGTAGGGGTTTAGCACCTGCCCACCCCGAGAGCTGTAGCCGGGGGGCATCCCTTCGGTCATGAAGTTGGCGAACTCGGTCATATTGGTCTTCCCCAACAGCACCGCCCCAGCCGTTCGGAGTTGCTGAACCACAAAGGCGTCCCGGGGTGCGAATGAGTCTGCCAGCGCCAGCGAGCCGGCTGAGATGTGCATCTTATGCCACGTGTTAATGTTGTCCTTGACCAGGACGGGAATCCCATGGAGGGGCCCGCGTGCGCCCGAGACCTTGCGCTCCTGATCCAAAGCCTGGGCGATGAAGACGGCATCCGGATTGACCTCCAGGACGGCGTTCAACTTCGGCCCGTCCTTGTCGATGGCAGCGATCCGTTCCAGGTACATGAGGACCAATTGTTCGGCCGTCAGGCCGCCGCCGGACATGGCCCTCGCCATGTCGGCGATCGTGGCCTCTTCCAACTGAAATCCGGGTGAAAGCGATTCAGCCAAGTGATCCTCCCCTTTGTTCCTACAAGAGGGACCTGTGCGAGCGCAGGTCCCCCCGAAACTGGCAACTTGGATTCAATTCGCCGTCGACCCGGTGCCAACCTCCATACGCGACGACTGGGAGTATCGCTCAGATTCCCACGTCAGTCAGCAACCCCCGCAACTTCGCCGCCGATGCCTGGAGCAGCCCTCGCTCCTCCTCGGACAGCGGGATCACGATGACCTCCTCCACCCCCGACCGGCCGATCACCGCCGGGAGGCCCAGGTAAACCCCGTACTCCTGCGCAAACACCGAGACCGGCAAGACCGAATGCTGATCCCGCAAGATGGCGTCGCAGATGCGGGCGAGCGCCAGCGCAATCGCATAGTATGTAGCGCCCTTTTTGGCAATGATCTGCCCCGCCGCCCCTCGGGTCGCTTCATAAATGACACGCTTGTCCTCTTCCGTCAGGTGCCAGCGGCTCCCAGGCGGGGTGTCCCCCGGCCCCACCCCCGCGACGTTCAGCCCGCTCCAGACCGGCACCTCCGAATCGCCATGCTCGCCAACGATCACCCCGTGCACGCTGCGCGGATCGACCCCCAGTCGCTCCCCCACCAGGTAGCGAAAGCGGGAACTATCCAGCAAGGTCCCCGAACCGATCACCCGGTGGGCCGGCCAACCCGACCGCTTGAGTGCGACCTGGGAGAGCACGTCGACCGGGTTCGCCGCCACCAGCAGGATGCCTTTTCGACAGTGGGTCACCACCTGCTCGACGATGGGCCCAAAGATGCTGATGTTGCGCTGGAGCAGGTCTGTGCGGCTCTCCCCCGGCCGTTGGGCAGCCCCCGCCGTGATCACCACGATATCGGCCCCGGCGCAGTCAGCATAGTCGCCCACTTTGATCTTCATCGGGTGGGCCAGCATCAGCCCGTGATTGAGGTCCAGGACATCCCCCTCCGCTTTGTCCCGGTTCACGTCGATGATGACCAGCTCGTGGGCCAGCCCCATCAGCAGCACTGTGTACGCAAACGTGGATCCCACCACACCGCTACCAATCAAAACGATCTTGGACGTCTGTTTCACCCCGCCTTCCCGACAGTCCCCACCAAAGTATGGACATTCCGCGAGCCACCTGATGCACCTGCAGGAGTCTCCCCTGCTGGGAACAATTTTTCGGCGACGTGCGCCAACGGTTGGGCGAACCGTATGTGTCATGGCAATGGCACAAATCCTGGAACTGGGAGAGACTATATGCGGAAAGCCTCGCCGAACGACAAGGACGGAAAGGCCATGGTCTCTGGTCGAAGGCGAGGAGGCTTTCGCCACCAGCGTGGCCAATATCTCAACGGCGCCGAAGATTCGCCAGCAATGGTACCCGTCCGCCAACATGGCCGTACCGGTCGGCGGTGGAAAGGCGGCCAAGGAGGTCTTGATTATACTGTCTGAGGATGCGGATATGACGACCGATTATACCCTGGAGCACGACAACTTTATGAAGGCGCCGTTGCTGAAGCGCGGGGTTTTGGATGACCCGGCCTTCGTATACACGGGCAGCGACCTGGGCGCCACATACAGCCCCGCGGGCACGCGGTTCCGGCTCTGGGCACCCACGGCGGCTGGGATCGCTGCGATGCTCTACGACGGCCCTGAGGGCGGGTTGGGCAAGGCTTACCCCCTCACCCGAGGCCAGGGCGGCACCTGGGCCGCCGAGGTCCCCGGAGACCTGAAGGGCCAGTATTACACCTACCGGCTCAGCACCGGCTCCGCCACCATGGAAGTGATGGACCCCTACGCCATGGGCGCCGGGGTGAACGGCGACCGCGCCTTGATTGTGGACCTGCGGGAGACCGACCCTGCGGGCTGGCAGGCGCAGGCCCGTCCGTCGCTCAAACAACCAACGGACGCGATTCTCTACGAGATCCACGTGCGGGATCTCTCGACCAACCCGAACTCGGGCATCCAGAACCAGGGGAAGTTCCTGGGCTTCACCGAAACCGGCACAACTGGCCCGGGCGGAGTAAAGACCGGGCTGGACCATCTGAAGGAACTCGGCATCACGCATGTCCACCTCCTGCCCTCTTTTGACTTCGCCTCGGTGGACGAGCAGCGTTCCGACCAGTTCAACTGGGGTTACGACCCGAAAAACTTCAACGTGCCGGAGGGTTCCTACGCCACGGATCCCAACGGTACCGCCCGAATTCGGGAGTTCAAGCAGTTGGTCCAGGCGCTGCACCAGGCGGGCATCCGCGTGGTGATGGACGTGGTGTACAACCATACCTTCGAGGGCGCCGCGCCCTTCGAACTGATCGCTCCCTTCTACTACTACCGCTGGGATCCATCCGGCAAACCGGCCAACGGCTCCGGGACCGGCAACGAGACCGCCTCCGAGCGGCCGATGATGCGCAAGTATATCATCGACTCCGTCCTGTACTGGGCGCGGGAGTATCAGGTGGATGGCTTCCGCTTCGACCTGATGGCCTTGCACGACAAGGAGACCATGAGACAGGTGCGGGATGCCCTGGATGGCGTCGACCCGAGCATCCTCATCTACGGAGAGCCGTGGACGGGCGGCACCAGCCCCCTCGATAGCGCACTGCGGATGAACAAGGGCGCCCAGAAGGGCATGCGGATTGCGGTCTTCAACGACCAGTTCCGAAACGCCATCAAGGGCGACAGCGACGGCGTGACCCGGGGCTTCGCCACCGGCGCCGGGATGCAGCAGACCAACATCCAGCGGGGCGTCGTCGGTGCCATCGACTACGACAACTGGCTCTTCGACTTTGCCCAGGAACCGGGGGAATCCATCAACTACGTCTCGTCCCACGACAATCTGACGCTCTGGGACAAGATCGGCAACAGCAACCGGGACGACAGTGAGAGCGACCGAATCAAGATGGACCTCTTGTCGCAGGCGATCATCTTTACCAGCCAGGGCATTCCGTTCATGCAGGGCGGTGAGGAGCTGCTCCGGAGCAAGGGCATGAACCACAACTCCTACAACGCTCCCGATTCGGTCAACCAGCTGGATTGGAGCCGCAAGTCCAAGTACGAGCAGGCGTTCAAGTACTACAAGGGTTTGATCGAGCTGCGCAAGGCCCACCCGGCCTTCCGGCTGGCGACCGCCGAAGCGGTCAAGCGCCACCTGGTCTTCCTGGAGCACATGCCGGGGGAGAGCGTGGGATTCTGGCTGAAGGAGAGCGCAGGCGGCGACGCGTGGCGGAACATCGTGGTCATCTACAACCCCCACAAGGAAGCGGTTGCGGTGGATCTGCCCGGGTCGGGCGCCTGGTCCGTGGCCGCCAGCGGCTTGGACATCGGGACAGCTGCTTCGGGCGCGATCACCGACAGTGTCAAGGTGCCGCCTATCTCCATGGTCGTGCTTTACCAACAGTAGCTGGGGGTGACGTTTCATCCGCCGTCGTGGGACGGCGGATGTTTTGTCGTTATATGTCGAACGATTATATGGTCTTGTGGGTTTTGGTCGAAGGTAGAACCAGGTCGGTGTCTAATCCACTCATGTATAGTGCGTAACTCCTCCCACCTGGCTGCAACGGGCAACAAGGAGGGCCCAGCCATGACCACGCTGTTTCTGGTGACCTTTTTCGTCGGTTTCGGTCTCACGGTCGTTTCAGCGCTGCTTGGTGCGGTAGACGCCGGGGTCGGACACGGCCACGGCGGAGACTTCGGACACGGGGGAGACTTCGGACACGGGGGGGCCGGGCATGCCAGCGCCCACGGGCAGGGTGGCTCAGACGTCTCCTACAACACCGGTTCCGTTTCTGCAGTCAATTTTCAAACCATCGTGGCCTTTTTCATGGGCTTCGGAGGCGTCGGGTACCTGGCGACCCGGTTTGGGCTTCTGTTCGACCTGATCGCTTTCCCGCTGGCCGTCATCGGCGGCGTGGGCGTCGCGACCCTCATCTTCCGGTTCATGCGCTTCCTCAAGCGCGGCGAGCTCCCCATGGCCACCACGTCCTATGTGGGCCTGGTGGGCACGCTGACCCTCGGCATCCGCCAGGGTGGTACCGGCGAGATGGTCTACACCCAGCACGGTTCCCGTAAGGTGACCGCCGCCCGCAGCGAGTCGGGCGCCCCGATTCCAAATGGCGAAGAGGTGGTCGTGCTGCGCTACGAACAGGGCATCGTTTACGTCCAACCTTGGCGAGAGTTCAAGGATCAAGAGCACCTGTAAGGAGGTTATCGGATGATCGAATGGTACATCATGGCGGGGCTCATCGTACTGGGCGTCCTGGTGTTGCTGGGCATCGTGGCGTCCATGTATCGGAAGGTTCCGCCAAACAAGGCCCTGATCGTCTATGGCTTTGGCGGTCCGCGCGTCTCCAAGGGCGGCGGTCTGGTGGTGTGGCCCCTGATCCAATCGTCCCAGGAGCTCTCCCTCGAGCTCATGTCTTTCGATGTAGTCCCAGCCCAAAACTTTTACACGCTCCAGGGCGTCGCCGTCACCGTCGAGGCGGTCGCCCAGATCAAGGTAAAATCGGACGTCGAGTCGATCCTCACGGCAGCCGAGCAGTTCCTCTCCAAGACCATCCAGGAGCGGCACGAGGTGCTGCGGCTGGTCATGGAGGGCCACCTGCGTGGCATCATCGGCCAGTTGACGGTCGAGCAGATCGTCAAGGAGCCGGAGATGGTGGCCGACCGCATGCGGGGCAACGTCGCCGGCGATATCTCGAAGATGGGCCTGGAGGTCATCTCCTTCACGGTCAAGGAGATCAAGGACCAGAACCAGTACATCGACAACATGGGTCGCCCGGACATCGCCCGGATCCAAATGGCCGCCAACATCGCGGCGGCCGAGGCCCAGCGCGATACCGAGATCAGGAAGGCCCAGGCTGCGCGGGAAGCCGCAGTGGCCAAGGCCCTGGCCGATCAGGAGACCATTCTGGCCCAGACGAATAGTGCGGCCAAACAGGCCGAGGCGCAGCGGGACCTTTCGCTCAAGAAGGCCGCCTTCGACGCTGAGACCAAGAAGGCCCAAGCCCAGGCCGACAAGGCGTATGACATCCAGGCCAATGTGATGCAGCAGCAGGTCATCACCGAGCAGGTAAAGGTGCAGCAGGTCGAGCGCATGGAGCAGGTGAAGGTCCAGGAGGCTGAAATCCTGCGGCGCGAGAAGGAATTGATCGCCACCGTGCTCAAGCCGGCTGAGATCGAGAAGCAGCGGGTGGAGACTCTCGCCGAAGCGCAGCGCCGCAAGGTCGAGATCGAAGCCTTGGGTCAGGCGGGGGCCGCGCGGGCTGCCGGTCAGGCTGACGCCGACGTCAAGAGGCTCCAGGGCAACGCCGAGGCTGAAGTCGTACGGGTCAAAGGTACCGCCGAGGCCGAGATCGTACTGGCCAAGGGCAAGGCGGAGGCCGAGGCGATGCAGGTCAAGGCTGACGCCTACAACAACTACGGCCAGGCCGCCATTCTAGACAAGATGCTCCCGGCCCTGCCTGAGCTGATGCGGGCCGCCGCCGAGCCGCTCGCGAAGATCGACAAGGTCACGATCATTTCCAATGGGGATGGCGAGGTCGGCATCAACAAGTACATGGGCGATATCGCCAAGCTGGTCGCCACGGCGCCGGCCCTCATGGAGAGCCTGACTGGGCTGTCGGTGAAGGACCTCCTGTCCCACATTCCCGGCCTTGAGAAGAAGGTCAAGGAGTAGCATTCTGCTGAAAATGCCCCACCCGTACCGGGTGGGGCATTTCGCATACATTTTTCGCCGCAGATGACGCCGATGCGGAGCCCGGTCACTGCTGTGACTCGTGGCGCTCCGTGGCACCGACTGGACTCCAAATCCGCGTCATCCGCGGCAGGTCCGGATCTTGAGACCCTACGCGAGAGAGGCCAGAGCCTGATCGACGATCCCGATCGCCTTGTCAATGTCGTTGCGGCTGACCACGAATGGCGGGAGAAACCGGAGCACGCTGCCCGCCGTCACGTTGGCCAGCAGACCCAATTCATGGCACTTGTTCAGGACCGGCGCACCGGGCACTGCCAGTTCGATGCCCACCATGAGGCCCGTGCCCCGCACATCCGTAACCAGAGCCGGATACTTGGCCTTGAGGGCCAACAGCCCATCCTTCAGGTACGCCCCCATCGCCTTGGCGTGCTCCACCAGACCGGCGTCCACTACCGTCCGGATGGTCGCAACCGCTGCCGCGCAAACCACCGGGTTCGCCCCAAAGGTCGTGCCGTGGTCGCCGGGTTGGAACCCTGATGCCGCATCGGGCGTGGCGCAGATGGCACCCAGCGGCAGCCCGCCCGCCAGCCCTTTGGCGAGGGTGACGATGTCCGGCTTGACCCCATAACCCTGGTAAGCGAAGAAGGTGCCGGTCCGGCCGAGGCCGCACTGGATCTCGTCGAAGATCAGCAGCGCCCCCTTCTGGCTGCAGATCCGCCGGGCCTCTTCCAGGTAGGCCTGGCTCACAGGGTGGATCCCGCCCTCGCCCTGGATTGGCTCCAGGATGACGGCCGCAGTCTCATCATCCACCAGTTGCCGCAGCGCCTCGCTATCGCCAAACTCGGCGTAGACGAAGCCGACAGGCATGGGGCCGAAGCCCTCCTGAATCTCAGGCTTGGCTGTGGCGGCGAGGGCGGCCAGCGTCCGCCCGTGGAAGCTGTGCGTCGCCGAGATGATCTTGATCTTCTGCTTGTGGCCCTTGCGCCACTGGTACTTACGGGCGAGCTTGAAGGCGCCCTCGTTGGCCTCAGCGCCACTGTTGCAGAGGAAGACCTTGCCGAGGCCGCCGTTCTCCACCAGCAATTGCGCCAGTTCGGCACCGGGCTCGGTATAGTACAGGTTGGACGTGTGGATCAGCCGCGACGCCTGGTATGTAATCGCCTCCACCACCGCCGGATGGCAGTGGCCCAGCAGACTCACGGCGATGCCACCGAGAAAATCGAGGTATTCCTTGCCGTCGAGGTCCCAGGCCTTGACACCCTGCCCTTTGACCAGGGCGATGGGGTAGCGGCCGTACGTGGTCATCACATAAGCGTTTGTCTGGTTCATCAAATCCTGGCTCGTCACCCTGCACTCCCCCACTTATTTGATGACCATGGTGCCAACGCCCCGGTCCGTAAAGATCTCCAGGAGCAGGCTGTGCGTCACCCGGCCATCGATGATGTGCACCCGATTCACACCGGCTTCCAGGGCAGTGAGGCAGCACTCCAGCTTCGGAATCATGCCGCCCTCCAGGGTACCCTTGGCCATCCAGTTCTGAATCTCCTCGGCGGTCACGCGGGTCAGCAGGCTGGCGGGGTCGCTACGATCGGCCCGGACCCCCTCGACGTCGGTCAGCAGCACCAGCTTCTCCGCTCGCAAAGCGGACGCTACCTCGCCGGCCACCGTATCTGCGTTGATGTTATACGACTCGCCCCCCGGCCCGACCCCGATGGGGGAGATCACCGGCACGAAGCCCGCCTCCGTCAGTGACTTGAGCACGCCGACGTCGATGGAAACCACATCGCCGACGAACCCGAGGTCGACCGACTCACCCGTCTTCATCGAACGGTGTTGGTGGCGGGTCGCCTTGATGAGACCACCATCGTGCCCGGAGAGTCCCACGGCCTTGATACCGTGGCGCCCCAGGTGGGTCACGATCTCCCGGTTGGTCTTGCCCACCAGGACCATCTGTGCGACCTCCATGGTGGCCGAGTCCGTGACCCGGAGCCCATCGACAAAGGCGGACTCGATGCCCAGCCGCTTGGACATAGCCGAGACCTCCGGGCCACCGCCGTGGATGACGATCGGATTCATGCCCACGTACTTCATAAGGGCGATGTCCTGCATAACCGCATCCTTGAGATCGGCTGCGGCCATGGCTGCCCCGCCATACTTGATGACGACAGTCTTGCCAAAGAATCGTCGGATATAGGGCAAGGCCTCCGCCAGTACTGCCGCCTTGTCGATCACGGTCTGATTCAATGCGGTCACGCCTCCTGACTCAGAGTATATGCATAAGCATAACCCAATATGTATATTTATGCAATCCTCACCGGCATAAAAGAAAGACCCGGCACCATGCCGGGTCCATACGATTCAACGGAAACGCTCACTATACCTGCGCAGCCATGGCCCGCCGGTCCTGGTACGCACCCCAGAGCGTGAAGCCACCCGTAAGGTTGACGACCGACGCGAAACCATGCTGCATGAGCACCCGGACCGCCAGGTAACCCTTCTGACCGTTCACGTCATACACGACAGTCGGGCGGGACGGGTCAAGCTCACCCAGACGGAACCGGACCTCATCGGAGGGGATGTTGATGGACCCGGGCACCGAACCCATCTCCCACTCGTAGGGCTGACGAACATCCACGATCTGGAGCGGCTCGCCCGCCTCCAGGCGGTCGGTCAACTCGGACGCAGTGATCACCGGCAGCTTGCCCTGGGCAATGTTCTGGCCCGCCATGCCGGCCACGAGGACCGGATCCTTGGCGGAGCCGAACGGCGGGGCATAAGCGAGGTCGAGATTGGTCAGGTCCGTGACCGTCATGCGACCGGTAATCGCCGTGGCAAAGATGTCCGTGCGCTTGTCGACCCCGTTGCCGCCGATGACCTGGGCGCCCAGGAGCCGGGAGCTGGCCCGGTCCACCACGAGCTTGATCATCATGTCCTGCGAACCGGGATAATAGTCGGCATGGTCACCGGAGACCGTATAGCTGACGAACACGTCCAGACCCTGCTTGCGGGCGAGCTTCTCGCTCAGTCCGGTCGAGGCCGCCACCATACTCCCCAGCCGCACGATAGCAGTCCCCAGCGCCCCGGGGAAGGTCAGGTCGTCGCCGGCGGCGTTGGCGCCCGCCACCCGCCCCTGCTTATTGGCCGGTCCGGCCAGGGGGATCCAGGTGGTGATACCCGTCGCAAGGTGGACCGTCTCCACTGCGTCGCCCGCGGCGTAAATCGCTGGGTCGCTGGTGCGCATGCGGTCATCGACCGCGATGGCGCCGGTCGCCCCAATGGTGAGACCGGCCGCCCGAGCCAGCCGGGTGTCCGGCCGGACCCCGAGGCCCAGGATGAACAGGTCGCCCTGAATCTCACGCCCACTCTCCAGCCGTACGGCAGAGGCCCGGCCGTCGCCGCCATCCGTAAAGGCGGAAATCCCATCCCCGAGGATGGTCTCTACTCCCATCTGCTGAAGGGTGAGCGCAACGAAGGCGGCCATCTCCGGGTCGAGGGGCGGCAGAACCTGGTCCATCTTCTCGATCAGGGTCACTTCGAGCCCCAGATGCTGGAGATTCTCAACCATCTCCAGCCCGATGAAGCCCGCGCCTACCACCACGGCCCGCCGGGCCCCCTGTTCCTCTACCGCAGCGCGGATCGCGTCGGAGTCCGGCACACTGCGCACGGTGTAAATGTTCGGCAGGTTGATGCCGGGGAGCGGCGGCCGGATCGGCGTCGCCCCAGGCGCGAGAATCAGCTCTGTGTAAGCCTCATCGTACTCCTCGCCGGTCTCAACGTTGCGAACCCGCACCTGCTTGTTTGCCCGGTCGATGGCCGTGACCTCGTGAAAGACCTTCACGTCGATCTGAAAACGATCCATGAACATATCCGGCGTCATCAGGAGCAGAGCGCTGCGATCGCCAATCTCCCGACCTACAAAATATGGAAGCCCACAGTTCGCGAACGAGATGTACGGGCCCTTCTCAAACATAATAATCTCAGCGTGCTCATCGGTACGGCGGGCACGGGCGGCGGCACTGGCCCCGCCGGCGACCCCGCCGATCACAACAATCTTTCGTTTTTGCATCTGCACAACCCCCGCGTTCGAATTTCACAGAGTTGATTATACTCATCCGGGGTATAGTATGCAACTGTTTCCGTGTATCCCGTATCGTGGCGCCAAAAATCCGCAAGAATTTGGCCGATACCCTGTTGCATTTTTGCTACGGGTAGGGGTATTATAGATCACGAATCAGGCACCTTGTGGTGCCACTCAGTCTGTCAAGGAGTGAAGTTGCCGATGTTTGGCTTCGGAGCGCCCCGCACCGCTAGTGTGTCCGCCAGCCAGCTAAAAGATCGCCTGGACGCAGGCGAAAAGCCCCTGATCATCGATGTCCGTGAACCGTGGGAGTATGCCGAAGGGCACATCCCCGGCAGCGTGCTCAAGCCGCTGGGGCAGATCCGTACCTGGACCCAGGAGCTCAACAAGTCCGATGAGATCATCGTGATCTGCCGGACGGCCAGCCGCTCCGGCGTCGCCGCCCAGTTCATGACCTCGATGGGCTTCACAAACGTCAAGAACTTCTCCGGCGGCATTATCACATGGAAAGGGAAAGTCGCTCGGTAAGGACTTCCGCAAGACGGTAGCCTACACTAAGGGCTGCCGTTTTTTTGCGCCTGTATACCTAGCGCCCGGACCACGATTGGGAAGTTGCGGCGTCCCCATCCGCCGCAATAGTTCGGATTGGTCAGCGGCACCCATTCGATGGCCCCGATGGAATCGTTGGTGGCCGGGTTATCACTGACCTTGGGCCGGCCGTTGCGGATGCTGCAACGAAAGAAGTTGCGGACGTAGTCCCGGCCCGGTGGCGTCTCTGACATGAGCAACGGGCCAACCGCAATGTCGACGCAGCACTCCTCCATGAGCTCACGACGGACGGCGGTCTCCAGGCTCTCACCGGGTTCCACGGTGCCCCCCGGGAAGTTCCAGTACCAGGCCCGCTCTTTGGGGTAATAGTAGCGTACCAGCAGCAGGCGACCCTGCTCCACAATCAGGGCATAGGCTTTTTGCCGCAAGAATACACCTACCCCCTTCCGCCGTCTCTCCCCTAGGGTTCCGCACATGCCTCGGATTCCCCTGCGTGCGTCGTTCGCCTTTCCAATCGGACCTCCACCCGCGATGGCAGAACAAAACGGGGGAGGTTCCCCTCCCCCGTTTTCGTCACACCCCATGACTCAGGTGCGGTAGCTTCCGTTAATCTTCACGTAGTCGTAGGTGAGGTCACAGCCCCAGGCGGTGGCCTCGGCCGTGCCGTCGTGCAGGTCGGCCGTAAAGACCACGGTCGACTCCTTGAGCACCTGCTCGGCCACTGCCTCATCGAAGGGAATCGGGGCGCCGGCGGCCATCATTTGCACGTCGCCGGCCCAGAGGTCGACCTTGTTCGGGTCAAACGCCCCGCCCGAGTAGCCCATGGCACAGAGCACACGGCCCCAGTTGGCATCGGCGCCGAAGACGGCGGACTTGACCAGGGAACTCTGGCACACGGCCCGGGCAACCTTGCGGGCATCCTCCCGGGTGGCGGCGCCGCGGACACGCATTTCAATGAGCTTGGTGGCGCCCTCCCCGTCCCGAGCGACCGCCTTGGCCAGGTGGACCATGACCTGGTCCAGCGCGGCTGCAAAGGTGTCGTAGTGCGTGCTGCCCAGCACGACTGCGGGGTTGCGGGCGAGGCCGTTGGCCAGGACGACCACCATGTCGTTGGTGCTGGTGTCGCCGTCGACCGTGATCATGTTGAAGGACTTCTCAGTGGCCGCCCGCAGGGCCACGCGCAGGGCGGCGGGGTCCACGGCGGCGTCCGTGGTCACAAAGCCAAGCATGGTGGCCATGTTGGGGTGGATCATCCCTGAGCCCTTGGCCATCGCACCGATCGTGACCGGCGTGCCACCAAGATCAAACTGGATGGCGAATTGCTTATCGACAGTGTCGGTGGTCATAATCGCCTCAGCCGCCGCAGCGCCGCCCGTCTCCGTGACGGAGGCCGCGGCCTTCGCGATGCCCTTGGCCACCCGGCCCATGGGCAACGGCACACCGATGACCCCGGTCGAAGCGACCCCGACGGCCTCCGGTTCGAGGCCCAGCGCGCGCGCCGTAAGTTCGGCCATGGTCTGTGCATCCCTCATGCCTTGATCGCCAGTGCAGGCGTTGGCGTTGCCGGAGTTGACCACCACGGCCTGCAAGTGCCCGGCCTGCGTGCGTACCTCGGTCACGATGACCGGCGCGGCCTTCACCTTGTTTGTGGTGTAAACCCCGGCGGCCGCACACGGGACCTTGGAGAAGAGGACGGCCACGTCCTTCTTGGTACCGCCCTTGCCCTTGATGTCAGCATGAACGCCGGATGCCATAAAACCCTTGGGAGCAGTGATGCCGCCTTTAATCTCTTGCATATACCTCTATCCCTTCACCCAGTGCGGCTTGTCCACGAGTGGGATCTCGAAGCTGGGCTCGGGGAGAAGTTCCTCCTCCGCCACCAGCAACCGGATCATGGCGATCTCGTCACAGCTGTCGAACTTATCGCAGTACACGCATTCCTTCCAGACCTTCTGCGGCAGCGACTCCTTCGGCACGACTCGGAAGCCGCATCTCTCGAAGAAGCCCTGCTGATAGGTGAGAGCGAAGACCCGCTTGAGGCCAAGGGCCTTGGCTTCATCTACCAATACTTCCACAATGGCCCGCCCGATTCCTTTTTGCGTGGTGCCGGGCCGGACGGCCAGCGACCGGATTTCGGCCAGGTCCTGCCACATCACGTGGAGGGCGCCTACGCCGAGGATTTGCCCACTCTCGTCATCGACGGCGACCATGAAATCCCGCACGGATTCGTAGAGCAACATGATGGGACGGCGGAGCATGATCCCTTGGGCCGCGTAATCGTTGATCAGCCTGTGGGCGGCCGGAATATCCGCCATTTGCGCTTTGCGGTAGAGCATGGGCGCCCTCCTCTGGGTGGAGCTACGGGTAGACCGGGGCTGCGCTCAGGAGGCCAGTGGTCTCCGGCAGGCCGAACATGAGGTTCATGTTCTGGATAGCCTGCCCGGCGGCGCCCTTGACCAGGTTATCGATGACCGCGATCACCAGCACCCGTCCGGTGCGGCGGTCGACCTGCAGCCCGATGTCGCAATAATTGGAACCCCAGACCTGCTTCGTGGCCGGCAGGTCGCCGGCCGGGCGCACCCGGACGAAGGGCTCACCGGCGTAGAACTCCCGGAAAAGAGCGAGCACCTGCTCCGTGCTCTGCTCCTGCTTGAGCTGAAAATACCCGGTGGTCAGGATGCCCCGGGTCATAGGCACCAGGTGCGGAGTGAAGGTGACCACGATGGGTGTGCCTGCCACCTCACTGAGCGTTTGCTCAATTTCGGGGGTGTGGCAGTGGCCTCCAGCGATATTGTATGCCTTGAAGTTCTCATTGACCTCGGCGAAGTGGACGCCCAGATTGACGCCCCGCCCTGCGCCAGAGACGCCGGACTTGCTATCGAAGATGATGCCCCTGGTCTCGACCGCGCCCGCCTTGAGCAAGGGCGCTGCCGCCAGCGCACACGACGTGGGATAGCAGCCGGGGTTGCCCACCAGGTTTGCGCCTTTGATCTGGTCCCGGAACAGCTCCGGCAGACCATACACGGCATGCGCCAGCAGGTCGGGGGCCTCGTGCTTGTGCTTGTACCAGGCCTCGAAGGCGGCGATGTCCCGCAGGCGGAAGTCCGCCCCCACGTCGATGAGCCGCCTGCCAGCCGCCAGCACAGCTGGGGCCAGCTTCATGGGCACCCCGTGGGGCAGTGACGTGAAGACCACGTCGCACTCTGCCGCCAAGGCCTCCGGCGTGGCCTCCCGCCCGGTCTGCGTCACTCGCCCGGTCAGGTGCGGGAAGACGGCCGCCAGGGCCTGACCCGCGTAGCTCTCCGTACCGGTGAGAACCACCTCGGCCTCGGGATGATTGCCCAGCAACCGGAGCAGTTCAATGCCGCCATAGCCGGTCGCACCAGCGATACCCACCTTCAGCCCCACAGTCACCCATCCCCCATCGCGTTACTTACCGCATAATTATAGCGATCTATGCATAAGTATGCAAGGGTTGCTTAGGCTCGGGGGCGTACGACGACCTCCACGCCGCCCGCCACCGCCTGGCCGACCGAGACATCGAAGGGCTTATCCGCCAGGATTTGCGCGATCTGGCGCTCCACGTCCGCCGCCTGGTCTGGCTGACAGACCACGGAGACCGCGCCCTCGTCCAGCGTACCGTCCGGGCGGGTGGCGAAGGGCCGGGCCCGCCGCCGGGCCGTGCCCTCGAGCAACCCAACCACCCGGTCGGGCACAGGGCGATGGACCAGCGACTCATCGGCGCCCCTGGCCTCGACTGAACTGGGCCAGTACAGGCGGACGAGGCCGCGTAGACCCAGATAAAGAGCACCTGTGGAGAGCGCCAGGGACACAGCAAACTCCCCGCCGCCCAGCAGGGGCACCAGGAGCCAGCGGACCCCCACCATGGGCAGGCTGTAAGCATACAGTCCCCAGAGCGCCTCACTGCGCCGGTCCCCACCCGTCTGCACGGATGTGAGCGCGGACAGACCCGCCAGCACGAAACCGAGCAGCGCTGAGACCATCACCAGGGAGCCGAGGCTGCCCGTGGTTAAGACCAGGTCCGGACCGAAGGCCAGCAGCCAAGCGCCGACGCCGATCCCGGTTCGTACCCTGGCGGGCATGCGCCGCCCGCTCAGCAGGGCGATCAGATATATGGGCGTGAACGTCAGGCCCATGATTGCACCGATGGAGAAAAGGCCGGCGGACTGGCGCAGGAAAGGAAACACGAACTGTGCAAAGAGCCCTGCTGCGATGATGAACAGCGCTTCCCGACCCATCAACTTCGCCATGGTACCTCCTTGTGCTCTCCACTCTCAACCGAAAGGGAAGGACCTCGGTACTGAGGTCCTTCCCTGGATTATTACTGCTTATCCGCTTTGATCTCCTGCCGAACGTCGGGTTCCTGCTTATTGTACAGGATCACGATGTCGACTCGACGGTTCTTTGCCTTGCCCTCAGCGGTCGCATTCGAATACGCGGGGCGGGCATCGCCATTGCCCACCATGAAAAACCGGTCCCGCTCGACACCCTTGGACTGCAGATACCGCCGGACCTGGTTCGCACGCTCCTGGGAGAGCTCCCAGTTCGAGGGGAACTGGGGTGTACTGATGGGGTCGCTATCCGTGAAGCCTTCCACCGAGATCTGG
>DAHVXO010000376.1 GCA_027356675.1 Symbiobacteriaceae bacterium
GATGTTTGGTTACGCTACCGACCTGCGTTCCCGGACCCAGGGCCGCGGCGTCTACTCGATGCAGTTTGACCACTATGAGGAAGTGCCCGCAAACGTGGCCAAGCCGATCATCGAGAAGGCCCAGGGCCGGGTCTAGGACCAGCGTCGGACCGGTATAACAACTGTTGGCTTACGCCCCTGACGGGGTAGGGAATCCGAAGTTTTGGTAAGGAGGAGTATCCAAGACATGGCTAAGAAGCGTTTTGAGCGTACGAAGCCCCACGTCAACATCGGGACCATCGGCCACGTTGACCACGGCAAGACCTCTCTGACGGCTGCGATCACGAAGATCCTCGCCGAGAAGGGCCAGGCCCAGTATACGGCCTATGACATGATCGACAAGGCTCCGGAAGAGCGCGAACGTGGCATCACCATCAACACTGCGCACGTCGAGTACGAAACTGACAAGCGGCACTACGCCCACGTCGACTGCCCAGGACACGCTGACTACATCAAGAACATGATCACCGGCGCTGCGCAGATGGACGGCGCGATCCTCGTCGTCTCCGCCGCCGACGGCCCGATGCCCCAGACCCGTGAGCACATCCTGCTCGCCCGTCAGGTCGGCGTGCCCGCCATCGTGGTCTTCCTGAACAAGTGCGACATGGTCGACGACCCTGAGCTGCTTGAGCTCGTCGAGTTGGAGTGCCGGGAGTTGCTGAGCTCCTACGAGTTCCCGGGCGATACCATCCCGTTCATTAAGGGCTCCGCCACTGGCGCCCTCGGCGGCGATGCCAAGTGGGTCGGTGCGATCTCCGAGCTGATGGACGCCGTCGACTCCTACATTCCGACCCCGACCCGTGACGACGCCAAGCCCTTCCTGATGCCCATCGAAGACGTGTTCACGATCACTGGTCGTGGCACTGTCGTCACCGGCCGTGTCGAGCGTGGCAAGTGCAAGGTCGGTGACACCATCGAGATCATCGGTCTGGCCGAGGACACCCGGACCTCCGTCGTCACCGGCCTCGAGATGTTCCGCAAGCTCCTGGACGAGGTTATGGCGGGCGACCACGTCGGCGCTCTGCTCCGGGGCATCGACAAGAAGGACGTCGAGCGTGGTCAGGTTCTGGCGAAGCCCGGCTCCATCAAGCCTCACACCAAGTTCATGGGCCAGGTTTACGTTCTGTCCAAGGAAGAGGGCGGCCGGCATAACCCGTTCTTCAACGGCTATCGCCCGCAGTTTTACTTCCGGACCACCGACGTGACCGGTGTCATCAAGCTCCCTGAAGGTGTTGAGATGGTCATGCCTGGCGACAACGTCAAGATCGACGTCGAGCTGATCACCCCCATCGCCATCGAAGAAGGCCTCCGGTTCGCCATCCGTGAGGGTGGGCGCACCGTCGGCGCCGGCGTCGTCGTCGGCGTAAACAAGTAGCATCGCCAGACCCCGCCCGGGGGTCTGCCCGCAAGGGTCAGGCTCCCCGGCCGGGGTGTTGGTCTACGAAGGCCTCTACGGCCCGAATAGAGGAGGGATTAATCGATGGCCAATCAGAAGATCCGCATCAAGCTGCGGGCCTTTGACCACAAGATCCTCGACTCTTCGGCTGCGAAGATTGTCGAGACGGCCACGCGGACTGGCGCCAGCGTAAGCGGACCGATCCCGCTGCCGACCGAGAAGAACATCTACACGATCCTGACCGCCCCCAACGGCGAAAAGGATATCCGCGAGCAGTTCGAGATGCGTTCTCATAAGCGTCTGATCGACATCCTGGAGCCCACCTCCAAGACGGTCGAAGCGTTGATGCGTCTGGACCTGCCTGCGGGAGTGGATATCGAGATCAAGCTTTAGCCGCGGAAGCTGCGTCCCGCTGCAAGCGGGGGTCCGGTTCCAACCGGACCAGCAATTGACAGCCGGAGAATTGCTACTCCGGCCAGACCTCAGGCGGTCTGAGCGGTATTGATCATGTCGCCGGGAACGGGAAGCCTGCTAGTTCACCCGGATCCCTGCGACCACTGATGTGGAGGTGGCTTCCGTGAAGAAAGGCATCTTGGGCAAGAAGCTGGGCATGACCCAGATCTTTGCTGCTGACGGCAAGATTATCCCCGTCACAGTGGTGGAGGCCGGACCGTGCAACGTCGTGCAGAAGAAGACCCCTGCCAACGACGGTTACAGTGCAGTGCAGGTCGGATTCAACACGATTAGAGAGAAGCTGGTGTCAAGGCCGGCGATGGGTCACTTCACCAAGCACGGTGTGAAGCCGACTCGTTATCTGCGGGAGTTCCGGCTTGAGAATATCGAAGGCCTCAACGTGGGCGATGAAATCAAAGCTGACATCTTTGCCGAGGGCGAATTGGTTGATGTCACCGGCACCTCTCGTGGTAAGGGCTTTGCCGGTGCAATCAAACGGTGGAACTTCCACCGTGGACCGATGGGCCACGGCTCCAAATTTCACCGGGCTCCGGGTTCCCTGGGCAAGCGGTCCTGGGCTCGTGTCCCGAAGGGCCGCAGGCTGCCGGGTCACCTGGGTTCGGAGCGTGTGACGGTGCAAGGTCTCAGGGTGGTCCGGATTGATCTGGGCCGGAACCTGATTCTGATTAAAGGCGCCATCCCTGGCGCCAAAGGCTCTCTAGTTGTGATCAAGGACTCTGTAAAGGCCGCCAAGGCCCGCTAGTCGTTCCGAAAGGAGGAGCAAAACATGCCGAAAGTGGCCGTTTACAATAGCGAAGGCGCCACCGTCGGGGAGATCACCCTTTCGGACGCCGTGTTTGGGGCCGAGGTGAATGCTGGTCTGCTGCACGAAGTGGTGCAGGCCTACCTCGCCAATCAGCGTCAGGGCACTTCCGACACCAAGACCCGCGCCGAAGTCTCTGGCGGCGGCAAGAAGCCGTGGCGCCAGAAGGGCACCGGCCGTGCCCGCCAGGGTTCCACCCGTGCGCCGCACTGGCGCCATGGCGGCGTCGTGTTTGGTCCGCATCCCCGTAAGTTTGGTTGGGCTGTGCCGAAGAAGGCACGCCGGGCCGCCCTGCGCCAGGCGCTCAGCGCCAAGGTAGCCGCCGGTGACCTGATCGTGCTGGACGGATTTGAACTGGAGGCTCCGAAGACCAAGGCCGTCGCCATCCTGCTGGCAAAGCTGAACGCCAGCAATAAGGCCTACCTGGTCACCGCCGAAGGCAACCCTGTCATCTACAAGTCGGCTCGCAACATCCCTGGGGTCAACACCAACGCCGCCCGGAACCTCAACGTGTATGAGGTCCTCAATGCCGGCAAGCTGGTGCTCACCAAGGATGCCGTCGCCAAGGTTGAGGAGGTGCTGGGCTAATGGATGCTCGCGACCTCATTCTAAAGCCACTCATTTCGGAGAAGGCGGTAGCGGCGATGGGCCAGGGCAAGTATGCGTTTAAGGTTCGCCTGGACGCTAACAAGACCCAGATTAAGGACGCCATCGAAGAGATTTACAAGGTGACCGTGACGGACGTCAACACCATGCGCAATCATGGAAAGGTTCGCCGGGTCGGTAAGTACTCGGGCCGGCGCTCCGACTGGAAGAAGGCTGTTGTCCAGCTCAAGGAAGGCGACTCGATCAAAATCTTCGAAGGCATGTAAGGAGGGTACACGATGGGAATCAAGAGCTTCAAGCCGACTTCCCCGGGTATCCGCCAGATGACGGTGCACACCTTCGAGGAGATTACCAAGACGACGCCGGAGAAGTCTCTCCTGGCACGCCTCACCAAGAAGGCTGGTCGCAACGCTTATGGTCGCATCACCGTCCGTCATCAGGGCGGCGGCGTCAAGCGGATGTACCGGATCATCGACTTCAAGCGGAACGAGTTCGATGGAATTCCGGCAAAGATCGTTGCCATCGAATACGACCCGAACCGCACGTCCCGGATCGCTCTCGTCCAGTACCCCAACGGCGCGAAGCGTTACATTCTGGCGCCTGTCGGCCTCAAGGTCGGCGACGCGATCGTGAGCGGCAAGACCGCCGATATCAAGACCGGCAACACGCTCCCGCTGGCCAATATCCCGATCGGTACTGTGGTCCACAACGTGGAACTCAAGCCCGGTCATGGTGCCCAGATCGTCCGGTCCGCCGGCGCCTCGGCCCAGATCATGGCCAAGGAAGGCGGCTTCGCCCTTCTGCGCTTGCCCTCCGGCGAGCAGCGGAAATTTCATGATACCTGCCGGGCGACCATCGGCCAGGTGGGCAACCTGGAGCACGAGAACATCGTGATCGGCAAGGCCGGTCGTAAGCGCCACATGGGCATCCGCCCGACGGTGCGCGGCGTCGTCATGAACCCGGTGGACCACCCACATGGTGGTGGCGAAGGCAAGTCTCCCATCGGGCGTCCGGGACCGGTTACGCCTTGGGGCAAGCCGACCCTGGGTTACAAGACCCGCAAGCCAAAGCGGAAGTCCGATGCATACATCGTGAGCCGCCGCACGAAGTAGGAAAGAGGTGTAGGAATTTATGGGTCGCTCCCTCAAGAAGGGGCCGTACATCGACGCCTCTGTTGAGAAGAAAATCCTCGCTATGAATGCGAAGAGCGAGAAGAGGGTCTTCAAGACCTGGGCCCGTGACTCCACCATCTTCCCGGAGATGGTCGGCCACACGATCGGTGTCCATAACGGCCAAAAGCATATTCCGGTGTACATCACCGAAGAGATGGTTGGCCATAAGCTGGGTGAGTTCGCTCCGACCCGGACCTTCAAGGGTCACGGCGGCGGTGATGAAAAGACCAGCCGCGTCAAGTAAACATCCCAAGGCTGCCCGCAGGGCAGCCGGGGGGTGGCAGCGGCTTCCGAAGGAAGGCGCGAGAACCCTTGAAGTCTGAGTAAGGAGGTAGACGCACGTGGAAGTGAAGGCCAGTACTGGCCACGTCCGCATCTCTCCCCGCAAAGTCCGGGTCGTGATCGACCTGGTGCGGGGCAAGAGCGTGACCGAGGCGCTGACGCTCCTGAAGTTTATTCCCAAGCGTGCCAGCGAGCCGATCGCCAAGGTGATCCAGAGCGCCGCTGCCAACGCCGAGCATAACTTCAATCTCAACAAGGAGAACCTGGTCGTGTCGCAGGCATTTGTCGACCAGGGTCCCACCATGAAGCGGTTCCACCCCCGGCAGCGGGGACAGGCGTTCCCGATTCTCAAGCGGTCCTCCAGCATCACCATCATGGTGAAGGAAAAGGAGGCTAAGTAACAGTGGGTCAGAAAGTACACCCGAAGGGCCTCCGGATCGGCATTGTGAAGGATTGGGATACCCGCTGGTATGCCAACAAGAAGAACTTCAGCGCTCTGCTCATCGAGGACGTGAAGATCCGGAAGTTCGTCAAGAAGACCCTGTACAACAGCGGCATCTCCCGCATTGAGCTGGAGCGGGCTGCCAACCGGATCAAGGTGACTGTGCACACCGCTAAGCCGGGCATGGTCATCGGCAAGCAGGGTGCTGGCATTGCCGACCTGCAGAAGACCCTTGAGGCCATGACCGGCAAGACGGTCAACCTCAACGTGGTCGAGATCCGGGTGGCCGAGCTCGACGCCCAGTTGGTGGCGGAGAATATCGCCCAGCAGCTCGAGAAGCGGATCGCCTTCCGCCGGGCCATGAAGCAGTCTGTGCAGAAGGCCATGCGCATGGGTGCCCGCGGCATCCGTCTGGTCGTCAGCGGCCGTATTGGCG
The DNA here is from genome assembly GCA_027356675.1 of Symbiobacteriaceae bacterium. The sequence continues at coordinate 5,650 of DAHVXO010000376.1, forward strand.
GCGCTGAAATCGCCCGCAAGGAGCGTACTTGGGAGGGCACTGTCCCCCTGCACACCCTGCGTGCTAACATCGACTATGGCTTTGCTGAGGCCAACACCACGTACGGCAAGATCGGCGTGAAGTGCTGGCTGTTCGCTGGCGACCGGACGACCGGCGCTCCGATGCCGGGCGACCGTCGCGATCGCGGCGACCGTGGCGGTGATCGCGGTGGCCGTGGCGGCGACCGTGGTGGCCGTGGCGGCGGCGGCGCCGGGCGTGGTCCTGGTGGCGCCGGCGGTGGCCGTGGTCCTGGTGGGCCGGGCGGCCCCGGCGGACGTCCGCAGGGAGCTCCTCGCAGTAATCCGGTCGCTGACCGGGCGGCGATTGCCGCCGGCCCGAAGCCTGTCAACCGCGAAGGAGGTAAGAGCTAATGCTCGCTCCAAAGCGCGTCAAGTGGCGTCGGCCGCACAAGGCCGCGGTCAAGCTGAACCGTGGCGTGTCCAAGGGTGGCAACGAGGTCGCCCTGGGCGATTATGGCCTGCAGGCGCTAGAAGCTGCCTTCATTACGGACCGGCAGATTGAAGCGGCCCGTATTGCTATGACCCGCTTCATCAAGCGTGGTGGGCAGGTCTGGATCAAGATCTTCCCGCAGAAGTCCATTACCAAGAAGCCGGCTGAAACCCGTATGGGTTCTGGCAAGGGCGCCCCGGAACTGTGGGTGGCCGTTGTGAAGCCCGGCCGGGTCATGTTCGAACTCGCTGGTGTCGACCTCGATACCGCGAAGGAAGCGATGCGGCTTGCCGCCCATAAGCTGCCCATCCGGTGCAAGTTCGTTGCACGGGTCGGCCTGGACGTCAATGCGCCTTCTCAGACTGGTGGTGAAGCGAATGAAGGTTAATGAGACTCGTGATCTTTCCACGACCGAACTGGTCGCCAAAGTGGCCACCCTCAAGGAGGAGCTCTTTAACCTCCGGTTCCAGCTGGCGGTCAACAATCTGGATAACCCGGCCCGCATTCGCGAAGTTCGCCGGTCGATTGCACAGTGCAAGACCATCATTCGTGAGCGTGAGCTCAAGGCGAACGCCTAGCCGGGAGGAGGTTATAACATGACGGAAGACCGTAATCTCCGGAAGACCCGCGTGGGCGTGGTCACCAGTAACAAGATGGAGAAGACCGTCGTCGTCAGCGTCGAAACGCTGGTCGAGCACCCGCTCTACAAGAAGCGGATCAAGCAGACCGCAAAGTTTAAGGCGCACGACGAGCAGAATCAGTGCAAGATTGGCGACCGGGTGCGGATCATGGAGACCCGGCCGATCTCCAAAGATAAGCGCTGGCGCGTGATGGAGATCATCGAGACCGCTCAGGTGTAACGAAAACCCCCCCGGACATCCGGGGCCTGTCGTATGGCAGGTCGGTCAGGTCCCCTCACCGGGGAAACCGGCTGACGATCGAGAGGAGGTTCGGCTATGATCCAGGTCCAGACCCGTCTTTCGGTCGCCGACAATAGCGGCGCCAAGGAACTGATGTGCATTAAAGTACTGGGCGGCTCCTGGCGGCGGTACGCCAATATTGGCGACATCATCGTTTGCTCTGTGAAGCAGGCCAGCCCTGGCGGCGTCGTAAAGAAGGGTGACGTGGTCAAGGCCGTTGTCGTTCGGACTCGCAAGGGCGTACGCCGGCAGGATGGCTCCTACATCCGCTTCGACGAGAACGCTGCCGTTATCCTGAAGGACGAGAAGGAGCCCAAGGGGACACGTATCTTCGGTCCAGTTGCGCGTGAACTGCGCGACAGGGAATTTATGAAGATCATTTCCCTGGCTCCCGAGGTCCTCTAACCGGGAGGAGGTAGCAAAATGGCTGAAACTCAGAAGATCCACGTCCGGAAAGACGACACCGTCGTCATCATTACCGGCAAGGATAAGGGCAAGCAGGGCAAGGTCAAGAAGGTTCTGCCCAAGACCGGCCGGGTGGTCGTCGAGGGCGTCAACATGGTCAAGAAGCACACCAAGCCCAGCGCTCGGAACATGCAGGGCGGCATCATCGAAATGGAAGCGCCCATCCATGCTTCCAACGTGATGTCCCTGGAGAAAATCGAGCTCAAGAAGGGCAAGAAGAACGGCTAGGCGCCGCCTTGCCGAACGAAAGGAGGCTTGTTGCACTTGGCCAATCTGAAGACGAAGTACCAGCAGGATATCGTTCCTGCGCTTCAAAAGCAGTTCAACTACAGCAACATCATGATGATCCCTCGTCTTGAGAAGATCGTCGTGAACGTTGGTTTGGGCGAGGCCGTTCAGAACGCCAAGGCCGTAGATGCGGCCGTGGGCGATATCGGCCAGATCACCGGGCAGAAGCCGGTGGTCACGAAGGCGAAGAAGTCCATCGCGACCTTCAAAATCCGTACGGGCATGCCCATCGGGTGCAAGGTCACGCTACGCGGTGAGCGCATGTGGGACTTCTACGATAAGCTCGTGAATGTAGCGCTCCCCCGGGTGCGCGACTTCCGTGGCGTCTCCCCCAAGGCCTTCGACGGCCGGGGTAACTACGCTCTGGGCCTCAAGGAACAGTTGATCTTCCCCGAGATCGACTACGACAAGATCGATAAGATCCGGGGCATGGACATTATCGTCGTGACGACTGCCAACACGGATGAGGAGGCGAAAGCCCTTCTGAAGGGTCTGGGCATGCCGTTTAGCGACAAGTAGAGGAGGGACTGCAATGGCGAAGACTTCACTTAAGATCAAGGCAGTTGGGCCGCAGAAGTTTGCAGTCCGGACCTACAACCGCTGCAAGCTGTGTGGCCGTCCCCACGCCTACATGCGGAAGTTCGGCATCTGCCGGCACTGCTTCCGCAAGTTGGCGCACGAAGGCCAGATTCCCGGCGTCCGCAAGGCCAGCTGGTGACCAGTGACTCGGGCAGGGGAGTTGGGCGCCCGTCGGCACAAGCAGCCACGGTCGCGTGCACCCGGCGAAGTGTGAAAACCCTCCACGCCGGGGCAGGGGCATGCATATGCCCCTCCGCCGGCTCCAACCGCCCGATTTCGAAAGGAGGATAAGCGAACCATGGTCGTTTCCGATCCAATTGCGGACCTGCTTACGCGAATCCGCAATGCTAATATGGTGAATCATGATCGCATGGAAGTTCCCGGCTCGAAGATGAAGAAGGCCATCGTCCAGATTCTGAAGGAAGAGGGCTTTATTCGGGACTTTGAGTGGATTGATAACGGACACCAGGGCACGATTCGGGTCTACCTCAAGTACGGCCCGAGCAAGACCAAGGTGGTCGCCGGCCTGCGCCGCATCTCCCGTCCGGGGCTGCGTGTGTACGCCAAGAAGGACCAGATTCCGAAGGTGCTAGGCGGGCTCGGCATCGCCGTTCTCAGCACCTCCCACGGGATCATGACTGATAAGAAGGCTCGCCAGGAAGGCCTCGGCGGCGAAGTGCTCTGCTACATCTGGTAAGGAAGGAGGTGCAGCCGTGTCTCGCGTAGGAAAAGCTCCGATCAAGCTTACTGATGGTGTCGAGGTCACGCTCGATGGCAACGTCGTGCGGGTCAAGGGTCCCAAGGGTGAGCTGAGCCGGGCGATCAACCCGGATATGCTGATTAAGATCGAGAACGGCGCCCTCCTGGTCGCCCGTCCTTCGGATGAGCGGAACCACAAGGCGCTGCATGGACTGACTCGCACTCTGATCGCCAATATGGTGGAGGGTGTGACCAAGGGCTATACCCGGAACCTTGAACTGGTCGGCACTGGTTACCGTGCCACCAAGACCGGTACGAAGCTGACCCTGACCGTTGGCTATTCCCATCCGGTTGAGATGGAACCCCCGCAGGGCATCGAGTTTACGGTGCCGGCCGTCAACCAGGTAGTGGTGAGCGGAATCGACAAGGAAGCGGTCGGCCAGATGGCCGCCAACATTCGTGGCGTCCGTCCGCCCGAGCCGTATCTCGGTAAGGGGATCAAGTACGCCGGTGAGATCGTCCGTCGCAAGGAAGGCAAGACTGGTAAGAAGTAAGGGAGTGACCGAGGATGATTACGAAAAAGGACCGCAACAAGGCGCGGGAGAAGCGTCAGGCGCGGGTTCGGAAGACCGTCCAAGGCACGCCCGAGCGGCCGCGGCTTAACATCTTCCGTTCCAACCAGAACATTTACGCTCAGGTGATTGACGATACCATCGGCAAGACCCTGGCTACCGCCTCTACCCTCGACCCAGAGGTGAAGGGCCGGCTGGAGGGCAACGGCGGGAACGCCGGTGCCGCCAAGATCGTAGGCGAGGTGATCGCGAAGCGTGCTGTGGCCGCAGGGCTGACCAAGGTGGTCTTTGACCGTGCCGGTTATCTCTACCACGGCCGGGTCGCCGCTCTCGCCGACGCTGCTCGCGAAGCCGGTCTCGAGTTCTAAGACGAGGGAGGGAACAAAGTGGCTCGCATTGATACATCGCAGATGGACCTCAAGGAAAAGATGGTAGACCTGCGCCGTGTTGCCAAGACCGTCAAGGGCGGTCGGCGCATGAGCTTTTCCGCCGTCATGGTCGTCGGTGACGGTCAGGGTCACGTGGGCGCCGGCCTGGGCAAGGCCGCCGAAATCCCCGAGGCCGTCCGCAAAGGCACCGAAGACGCCAAGAAGACTGTGATCAACGTCCCGCTGAACGGCACCACCATCCCGCATGAAGTCATCGGGGAGTTTGGCGCCGGGCGCGTGCTGCTCAAGCCCGCCTCTGAAGGTACCGGCGTGATTGCCGGCGGCGCGGTGCGCGCTGTGCTCGAGGCTGCCGGCATCCGCAACATTCTCACCAAGAGCCTGGGGTCTAACAACGCCGCCAACCAGGTGCAAGCCACCATGGCCGGCCTGTCCCAGCTCAAGAGCCTCGAGGATGTCGCCAAGCTGCGCGGTAAGCCCGTCGAGCAGATCCTCGGTTAAGGGGGGGAATGGACGTGGCTGAGAAGCTCATTATTAAGCTGAAGCGTGGTCTGGCTGGCAAGGATAAGAACCAGATTGCTACCTGCAAGGCCCTGGGCCTTCGTAAGACCAATTCATCGGTCGAACAACCCGACAACCCGGCCATCCGTGGCATGATCGACAAGGTGGCGCACCTTGTCGAGGTTACCGAGGCCTAGTCTGCAGAAATCGAGGTGAGACAGATGCATTTGCATGAGCTCGCTCCTACACCCGGTGCTCGCAAAGAGCGCAAGCGCTTGGGCCGTGGCCTTGGTTCGGGCCTTGGCAAGACCGCTGGTAAGGGTCATAAGGGCCAGAACGCTCGGGCCGGCGGCGGTGTCCGCCCCGGTTTCGAAGGCGGTCAGATGCCCTTGACGCGGCGCCTGCCCAAGCGGGGCTTCTCCAACGAGCCCTTTCGGGTGCGGTATGCTGTGGTCAACATCGAAGCGCTGGAGCGATTTGACGCCGGTACCGTGGTCACGCCTGAGCTGCTCGAGGAGACCCGAGTGTGCAAGGGTGCCGAAAAGGGCCTCAAGGTCCTGGGCACTGGCGACATCACCAAGGCTCTGACCGTACGCGCCCACCAGGTCAGCGAAACGGCCAAGAAGAAGATTGAGGCAGCCGGCGGAAAAGTGGAGATCATCGGAGAAGCCACCGAAGAGGTGAAGTAACTGCCATGGCCATGCTGGAGACGCTGCGCAATTCGCTGCGCCTTCCCGGACTAAGAAACCGGTTGTTGTTTACGGCGCTGATGCTCGTCATCCTCCGCGTCGGTGCGCACATTCCGGTTCCTGGCGTGAACCTCGAAAGGGTCTCGGCGCTGTTCGACCAGGGGGGTTTCCTCGGGCTCATTGACCTGTTCTCCGGGGGCGCGTTCAAGTCGTTCGCTATCTTCGCGATGAGCGTCGGGCCGTATATCAACTCGTCGATCATCGTACAACTCCTGACCATCGTCATCCCGAAGCTCGAAGAGATGCAGAAGGAAGGCGAGGAAGGCCGCAAGAAGATTCAGCAGTATACCCGCTACGGCACGGTCGTTTTGGGTCTGGTCCAGGCGTTTGGTCTGGCCCTTACGCTGAAAAATTCGGACGCATTTCTGTCTAACAACTGGACCACCCTGATCGTCATCATGATTAGCCTGACGGCCGGCACAGCCTTCCTGATGTGGCTCGGTGAGATGATTACCGAGAAGGGCATCGGCAACGGTATCTCGCTGATCATCTTTGCGGGCATTGTCTCCCGCATTCCCGGCGCTTTGGTGCGCATGGGCGAACTGGTTCGGGCCGGCAGCCTGAATATCTTCCAGGTAGCGCTCGTCGGCGTGATTGCAATTGTATTGATTGCGGCCGTCGTGCTGGTGCTGGAGGGTGTTCGGAAGATCCCGGTGGAGTATGCGAAGCGTGTCGTGGGCAAACGTGTCTACGGCGGCCAGCGGACCCACCTGCCCTTAAAGATCAACCAGGCCGGCGTCATTCCGGTGATCTTCGCTCAGTCCCTGCTCCTGCTCCCGTCTACAGTCGCCCAGTTCGTCCCGACGTCCGGGTTTGCCATCTTTGTGGGCACATACCTGCGGACCAGCGGCGTCTGGTACTGGGGGATTTATGCACTGCTGATCGTCTTCTTTACGTACTTCTACACGGCAGTCACCTTCAACCCGACGGAGATCGCCGACAACATGAAGAAGAACGGCGGGTTCGTTCCCGGGTTTCGGCCCGGCAAGCCCACCGCCGACTACCTCGCCCGTATTTCGGAGCGGATTACGCTGGTAGGCTCCCTCTTCCTGGCGATCATCTCAGTCCTGCCGGTGATCATCATTTCGACCACCGGCGTCACGGAGGCCTACCTTGGGTCCACCACCCTGCTGATCGTAGTCGGCGTGGCGATTGAGACGATGAAGCAGATTGAGGCTCAGCTGGTCATGCGTCATTACCAGGGCTTCATGCGGTCATAGACCGTTTCAGGGTAGATCGAGGACCGGACGCCCCTGGCGGGGCGGCCCGGTCCTCGCGACCGCCCGGACGCGGTGAGGAAGGAGCTGCAGCCGTGCATATGATTCTCATGGGCCCCCCGGGAGCCGGCAAGGGAACCCAAGCCGCGCTTCTGGCCGAGCAGGAGAGCATCCCGCACATTTCGACCGGCGACATCTTCCGGGCGAACATGAGCCAGGGTACGCCCCTGGGCAAGCTCGCCAAAGAGTATGTCGATGCAGGCAAATACGTGCCGGACGACGTGACCAACGCGATGGTCAAGGACCGCCTGGCCCAATCTGACTGCAAGAAGGGGTTCATCCTCGACGGGTACCCCCGGACTTCCGACCAGGCAGAGACCTTGTCGGGCATGCTCCGGGACCTGGACCTGGCCCTGGATGCAGTTGTCAACGTAGAAGTGCCTGACAGCCTTCTTGTGGAGCGTGCCGAGGGCCGTAGGGTTTGCCGCGGCTGCGGAGCTACCTACCACATCAAGTTCAACTCGCCCAAAGTCACAGGGGTCTGTGACAAGTGTGGCGGTGAGCTTTATCAACGGAGCGACGACACAGAGGCGAAGGTCACCGTGCGGCTCCAGGAGTATCACACGAAGACGGCCCAGGTGCTCGAGTACTATCGGGCCAAGGGACTGGTCAAAGCGGTGGATGGCGACCGACCCATGGCTGCCGTCACCGATGCGATCCGGAAAGCGGTGAAGGGCGCCTGAATGGTCATTCTTAAGTCGCCGACCGAAATCGCCATCATGAAGGAAGCCGGTCGGATTGTGTACGACGTGCACCAGGAGTTGGCCAAGGTCATCGCTCCAGGTGTGACGACCGCCGAGCTGGACCGCCTGGCGGAGTCTATGATCCGCAAGGCGGGCGGAATTCCCACCTTCAAGGGATACAGCGGATTTCCGGCCTCGATCTGCGCCTCGATCAACGAGGTTGTCGTCCACGGGATCCCTGATTCCCGCCAGCTCCGGGATGGCGATGTCATCGCCATCGACCTGGGTGTCACATACAAGGGTTATGTGGGGGACTCGGCGGTCACTCACCCGGTGGGCAAGATCTCGCC
>DAHVXO010000013.1 GCA_027356675.1 Symbiobacteriaceae bacterium
AGGAGTTTGGGGCAAGATTTTTCGGCAACGATGCTCGGCCGGGAGTGGTGCTGAAGCACCCCCAAAAGTTGAGCGACGTGGCCTACAACAGGCTTAAGGAATCCTGGAACGAACAGCATCAGGGTTTAAGCAACGCCCACAGGGCGGCCATCCTTGAAGAGGGAATTGACATCAAGGAAATCGGCATCCCTCCGGAGGACGCACAGTTTCTTCAGACCAGGGAATTCCAACTCGAGGAGATAGCGAGAATCTTTCGGGTGCCTCTTCACCTGGTGGGCGACCTGAAGCATGCTACGTTTTCCAACATTGAACACCAGTCCATCGAGTTCGTTGTGCACACCATCAGACCCTGGTTGGTTCGGTGGGAACAGGCGATCAATGCCCGCCTGTTAGGGGAAACCGAGCGCCGGACCTATTTCGCGGAGCATTTAGTCGACGGCCTTCTTCGCGGGGACGCCAAGGCGCGGAATGAAGCCCTGGCAATCCAGAGACAGAACGGCATCATCAACGCCGACGAGTGGCGCGAGATTGAAAACATGAACCCGCAACCAGACGGCCAGGGGAAGGTTTACCTCGTACCCCTCAACATGGTCCCCGCCGATCAGATTGGGAAAGAGCCGCCGCCAGAACCGCCGCCGGATGAAACCAACGGTCGTCGCGAACATCGGGCGGCTGCCTCTCGCCGCAGGATCGCGAACGCCTATAAGCTAGTGTTCGCCGATGCTGTCTCTCGTATCATCCGACGCGAGGAAGCCGACGTGATGCGGGCGGCCGGCAAGCACCTGGGTAAACGCGATGCGGTAACCTTTGATGCTTGGCTCGAAGAGTTCTATCGCGATCACCGGGAGTTCGTCGGACGGAACATGCTCCCCGTCTACCGGTCTTACGCCGAAGCAATTCAGGCCGAAGCCGCAGACGAAGTCGGGGCGGAGCCCGGCATGACCCCGGAGTTGGAGGAGTTCATCCGGGCTTACCTGGGAGTCTACGTGACCCGGCACGTTGCGTCCTCTCAAGGGCAGATCCGGGAGATTGTAACCAGGTCTGAATCGGCCGGGGAAGATCCAGTTCCGGCCCTTCAGGAGCGGTTCGACCAGTGGAAGGAGCGCCGACCTGAGAAAGTCGCCAAACAGGAAACAATCCGGGCGGGAAGCGCAATAGCAAAAGCCGTTTTCCTGGCCGCCGGGGTGACCCGGATTCGCTGGCAGGCATGGGGAGAAAACTGCCCATATTGTAATAGCCTGGACGGGCGAGTGATCAGCATACACGGGAACTTTGTGCTTGCCGGTGAAGAGTTGAAACCCGAGGGCGTTGATAAGCCGTTGACCTTCAGCACCAACATCGGGCATCCTCCAGCGCACCAAGGATGTTTAGCGGGGGGCAGCCTTGTATTGTCCCGTGATGGGATCACGGGTGCCAGTAAACGGTGGTATGATGGAGATGTTGTCGTCATCGGCACATCCGGTGGTCACAAACTCACCTGCACGCCAAATCACCCGATACTCACGTCGAGCGGTTGGATTGCCGCGGGCGCCCTGAACATAGGAGGCGACGTAATCTGCGACGGTAGCGGTAAGCGGGGAAGCGTTTGTAACGGGGATAACGAGGATGTTCCAGCCCGCATTGAGGATGTAGCGGAAGCGTTTCTCGGTTCCGGTAAGGCGTTCGCCATGCCAGTGCCAGTATCCGCCGAATACTTCGATGGCGACGGGGCAGGTTCCAAGATCGCAGTTATAGGGACCGATTGCCTGCTGATGGATGGTGACTATTCCGCGATCGAAGAGCATGTCGCTAAGTCTGATTTCGTAAGAAGAGATGCCGATCCCCCGTTCCTCTCGTGTCCTCGCTGCATGACACTGTTCGGTGAAAGTCTTTCGGCGTCCCGTGGCGGCCCTGTGAGCCCCGGCAGCTTGGGAGCAACGTTCAGAGACGGTCATTTGACTGGCACGGATAAGGCCGGCCTCACTGCAACCTCGGGGATGGATTCCGCTTTCGAGCAGGTGACGACGTATAACGCCTCGTCCGACACCAAAACTCTCGGCGATGGCATATTCGGATTTGCCGGCCAAGTAAAGGGAGGCAATTCCCTCGACGGACAAGTTGATTCTCTTGGAAGGCGCAATGCCGTTGGCATGCAGGCATCGAGAGATAATTCTTTGTCCGACACCCAGCTCGCGCGCGATATCCTTGACGGTCTGGCCGGACCTGTACTTGTCGATCAGGTCGTTAACATTGAACGAACTCCTTTTCATGGCTATGTGTACAACCTCCAGACTCCAAAGGGATTTTATGCCGCTGAGTCCATTATAACACATAACTGTGATTGTTCAATGGTCGCGGAATTAGGCGCCCGGGGGCAACCCAGAGCGGGCGAGGAACTACGAAAGACACTTCGGGTTCTGATCCGGCAAATAGAGGACGAGGACCACCCGCACGACTGTAAGTGCGGGTTATGTTTTGAGGAAATGGAGGGGTAAACATGGACCTCAGAAAGGCGATGCCGGTACATCACACCCCGACGATGGACGAGAAGTGGGATGCTGGCGCTAACGTCAAGCGCATTCCGGACGATGCTGGGGCCAAAGTCTTAAAGCAGATGTATGCCTGGATGGACCCGGAAGGAGATCCCGACAAGAAGAGTAGCTATAAAATGCCTCACCACATGGTCGATGACTCCGGAAACGTCGGGGCCGCGAACATGAAGGCGTGTTCGTCGGCTATGGGTGCCCTTAACGGTGCCCGGGGCGGGGTTGACATTCCAGAAGAGGACCGGAAGGCCGTCTGGAAGCATCTTGCGGCCCACATGATGGACGGCGACATGGAGCCTCCAGAGATGATGAATTCGTTCTCTGGGGGGATTGAGCGCCGGGCGTTCCCATTCATGGAGATCCGGGTGGACAGCGGAGAGCAGCCCAAGATCGTCGGGCATGCCGCCGTGTTCGACAAACTGAGCGTCAACCTCGGAGGGTTCCGGGAGAAGATCGCTCCCGGAGCCTTTGCGAATGCCATCAAAAAGAACGACATCAGAGCCTTGTGGAACCATGACCCGAATTTCGTGCTCGGTCGGAATAAGTCCAAGACGCTGACGCTGGCTGAGGACGAAAAGGGTCTGGCCATTGAGATTGTTCCTCCTGATGCTCAATGGGCCAAGGATCTCATGGAGACTATGCGTCGGGGCGATGTCGACCAGATGTCATTTGGATTTCGCGTGATCAAGGACAACTGGGAGTTCGTCGAGGGAAAGGACAGTATCCGCACCCTGCAGGAAGTGGAACTGTGCGACGTGTCCCCCGTTACCTTTCCGGCCTATCCGCAGACGGATGTGAAAGTTAGGTCAATTTTGGCCGGTGCTGGTCTTGACTTCGACGGCCTTTCGGCCGTGATGATCCGGGCGCAGCGCGGTTTGCCGGTGCAACCGGCCGACCGCGACCTGATAAATGCGTCAATCCAAGTCCTTCGGAGCTATCTCCCCGAGGTGAGGCAGGAGCCCTCCTCGGAGGACGCTGCGAAGCAGGTGCAGGCGCGCCTGGCTATGCGCAGACGGCGATTGGAGATAGCTGAAAGGGCGGTCTGAAAAAAGGGGCACATAAAGGAGCCGTCCTCGACGGGGGCGGTTTTCTTGTCGCCGAAAAGAAGGAGGACGAAAACAGTGGACATCAACGAACTGCGGCGCGCCAGGGCCGCGATTATCAAGCAGGCCCGGGATCTGGTGGACAAGGCGACCACCGAAAAGCGCGACCTGACCGACGAGGAAAACACCGGGTACGAATGTCTTCTGGCCGAAGCTGACAAGATGCTTCGGACCATCGAGCGCGAGGAGCAACTTCAGGGTCTGGAGCGTGGTCTTGGCCAGCCTCAGCAGGAGCCCATTCGCCCCGATCCCAGTGATCCAGCTCCGGGACAACAGCGCGTCTGGAAGAGCTTTGGTGAGCAGTTGCGCGCCGTGGTCGAGGCCGCGAGGCCCGGCGGGACGATTGATTCCCGCCTGACCACCCGCGCCGCGTCTGGGGCTTCAGAGTCCGTGCCTTCTGACGGCGGCTTCCTGGTCCAGGAAGACTTCGTCTCCGAACTGCTTAAGCGGACCTACGAAACCGGCGTTCTGGCTTCCAGATGCCGGAAGATCCCCATCAGTCCCAACGCTACCGGTCTGAAAATCAACGCAGTTGACGAGACCAGTCGGGTTAACGGCTCTCGTTGGGGCGGGATCCAGGCGTACTGGACCAATGAAGCTGATACGCCCACCGCGACCAAGCCGAAGTTCCGTCAGATGAACCTCATTTTGGAGAAGCTGACGGGTTTGTGTTACGCCACCGACGAGCTGCTCCAGGACGCCGCAGCCCTCGAATCCGTACTCACGCAGGGGTTTGCTGAGGAGTTCGGTTTCAAGATCGACGACGCTCTCATCAGCGGTACCGGATCGGGACAACCCTTGGGCATTCTCAATAGTCCCGCACTGGTGACGGTCGCCAAGGAGACCGGCCAGTCGGCCGCTACCGTTGTAGCTGAAAACATCATCAACATGCGGGCAAGGCTTTGGGCGCGCTCCAGGCCCAACTCGGTCTGGCTCATCAACCAGGATGTGGAGAAACAACTCCACCAGCTCTCCCTCCCGGTTGGCACCGGCGGCATTCCCGTATATTTACCGGCGAATGGGCTCTCGGGGCTCCCGTACGACACCCTCTACGGCCGGCCCGTCATCCCGATTGAGCAGTGCTCGACTCTGGGAACCGTTGGTGACATCATCCTTGCCGATTTCAGCCAGTACCTGCTGATCGACAAGGGCGCCATGCAGTCCGCCGCGTCCATCCACGTGCGGTTCCTCTACGACGAGTCCGTCTTCCGGTTCATCTACCGCGTCGATGGGGAGCCCATCTGGAACAAACCCTTGACCCCGTACAAGGGCACCAATACGCTTTCGCCCTTTGTGGCGCTTGCGACCCGTGCGTAAGGATGATTCGGAGAGATAGGGCCGCTCAATCGTGAGCGGCCCTTCTCTCTGGGACTCACTTGAGAAAGGGGAACAGTGAAAATGCCTAAAGGTTGTGTAATCGCCGAGTGCTGCCATGTGGTCAACGTCATTCCCCCGATTGACATCACCGGAGGCGTGACCGGCGACATCTTCAGCATGGCTGAGTACCATCACGCAACAATCATCGTTCAGGTCGGCGTGAGCGCCGCTGCGTTCACCAAGATCATCGTCAACCAGTGCACCGACTTCGCCGGTACCGGGGCGGCGGCTATTGCCTACTCCATCTACAAGGCGGAGACCTCGGCCGGGGACACTCTGGGAGCCAGGACTGCGGTCGCGGCCGCCGGGCTCACTCCATCCGCCAACGACAACATCTTCTACGTGATCGAGATCGACGCCAGCGAACTGAGCGATGGCTACAACTTCATCCAGTTGAGCCTGACCAACGGCGTCAACAGTGTCATCGCGTCTGCCGTGGCTATCTTGAGCGGTACCCGGTACGCCCAGAACGCCACGCCTACACCCACCGCCATCGCGTAATTTGACGGGGCCGCTCTTCGGGGCGGCCCAACCAACTTTGCCCGCAAGGGTGGCCCGAAAAGGGTCGGAGGAGGTCTAACAAATGCCTGTTACCAGCGTGAAGAGCAAATGGGTTTCCGGGGATCTGGTCTTCTACGATAAGACTACCGGAACCACGATTGTAACCATCAAGTCAGATGGAACCGTGAAGGTGGAGACGGCCGACAAGCTCGACCTAGCCGGAGTGAAGGTGCCCGCCACACTCGTGGTCACCGAAACCCTTCAAAGCGGTGCGGCGACTGCGGCCAATTATGGGGTGTTTTTCGTCGCCCCGTTTGCATGCGAAGTTGTTTCGGTGCGCGAGGTCCATACTGCGGCTGGCACTGATGCTGGCGCCGTCACTCTCGATGTCGAAAAACTGACCGGTACTCAGGCCCTCGATGCTGGCGTGTCAGTCCTGGCCGCTACTGTCAACCTCAAGGGTGCAGCGAACACCGTGGTGAACCCGGCTCTGACCGCGACGACAGCGAACAAGCAACTGGCTGTCGGTGACCGCCTCGCACTCAAAGATGCAGGCGTTCTGACGGCCGTGGCCGGAGTTGCAGTGGTGGTTGAACTGAAGAAGATCTAATGACGGGAGGTGTGGGGAGTAGCCCTCCCCACACTGTTTTATAGCGGGAGGCTGAGATTATGGCTGGGACAGTAACTATTGCCGAAGAGACCTACGGGACCGTCAGAAAGGTCAAGTTTGCCTGGACTTCAGATGCCGCCGGCGCCGCGGACGGGATCACGACTAAAGCCTATTCGGGCGCAGTCGAACGGCTGGTTACGGTCCCGGGTACCGCTGGAGACCAGCCGACCGACCTCTATGATGTCGTTGTCAATGACGAAGACGCGACGGATGTACTAATGGGTGCCGGGGCGAATCGTAGCAATGTGACCACCCAACAGGTGTTGGCCTCATCGTTGGGTGTCGTGGCCAACGACAAACTTACCTTGGCGGTGACGAATGCCGGTGCGACCAAAAAGGGCACCGTCTATGTTTACATCCGTTAGGGGGCGATAGTGGTGCAAATTAGGATGCTCAACAAAGGCCCCAACGAAAACTACGAGCCCGGTTCCGTGATCCTGGTCGACGAGGTCCGGGCCGCCGTACTGATTTCAGGCGGCCACGCTGAACCCCTCAATGAGTTGGAGACCGCTACCGCTATGTCCCCCGAAAACGCGATGATCAAGCGCCCACCGCCCAGGAAGGCCGGGAAGAAGGGATAACAAATGGCCCTCACCTTGATAACCGCGCCCACATCGGAACCATTGACGCTGGCCGAGGTGAAGGCGCATCTCCGGATCGATTCGACCAGCTTCGCCGACGACATTTCCTCGGTCCAGTCCATCGCCCCCGGATCTCATGCCATTGCCGCAGCATACAGCCTCAAGGGTAAGGGGGTCAACATCCTGGGCTACTCTGCCGTCGTCGTTCTCGAAGCAGGAACTAACGGCGCCGGGGGAACGGTGGACGTAAAGATCCAGGAGTCGGACACCGACGTTGATGCCGATTACGCGGACTGGGCCGGGGGCGCCTTCACGCAAGTTACCGAAGCCAACGACAATGCAACGTATGAGAAAGCCTACACCGGAACGAAGCAGTACATCCGGGTGGTCGCGACCGTGGCCGTGGCCTCCTGTGAATTTGGCGTCTCCGTCCTCAAAGATGCTCCAACAAGCGCGGAAGACGACATGCTGAACGCTTTGATTACCGCAACCCGCGAATATGCTGAAAGCTATCAGCGGCGGGTATACATCACTCAAACGTGGGAATTGACTTTGGACCGCTGGCCCGGTCGGGGGACCAACAACTCCGGTTATGTCTACAACCGCCACCACGTGGCCTATGTGCCCGCCATCAGTTACATCACCGTCCCTCTCCCGCCGCTCCAGAGTGTGACCTCGATCAAATACTACGGGACGGATGATATGGAATACACCATGGACGCGGCGGATTACTTCGTGGATACCAAGAACGCGCCGGGGCGGATTGCGCTGGCATATAGCAAGGTTTGGCCCACAACCACACTGAGACCGGTGAATGGGATTGTGGTCCGATTTGTTGCCGGATATGGGGCGGCTTCGGCTGTGCCTAAAAGGGTGAAGCAAGCCATGCTGATGCATATCGCCTGGCTCTACGAACAGCGCGAGGCGGTCATAGTCAGCAACAGAACCGTCGTGAAAGAGGCGCCCCTGGCCGTGGATGCGTTACTCTGGCAGGACCGGGTGTTCAACTTCTGAGGTGATGTCATGCGATGTCGTCACTGTGGGAATGAGTGTGAAAGAACCGGCCGAAATCAAAAACTCTGTCCAGACTGCAGACGCGAAATTGGGAAGGATCTGAAACGGACTTGCCGACAGAAGAACCGCGAAAGATACAACAAGACTAGCAAGGAAAGAAGGCGATCGATAAGAGCGGCTAAACGGAGGCCGTTCTTTTGTTCGAATTGCGGGATCGGCACCACCAAGAACGGCCCACGGCAGAAATACTGTGGAAACTGCGCCGAGAGGTTAAAAAAGGCGCGTAGCAAGTATTATTATCAAACAGAGATTCGAATAGGTGAAAGGATGGTGTGCGAACTTTGCGGCCAGGAATGTATTAGAAGATCTGCCATTCAACGAACATGTCCGGATTGCCGTCCGAAACTTGCCGTGTTTGCTGAAAGAAGAAGGAATCTAAGAAAGCGCGGAATCGGCGGATCACATACGGTCTCCGATTTCCGCGCTCTTTGCGAAAAATACAACTGGCGTTGCGCGTATTGCGGTAAGAATCTTACAGCAAAAACGGTTACCAAGGATCACGTGATACCAATTTCGCGCGGCGGGACCGATGTAATAGGCAATATCGTTCCGGCCTGCTTATCATGCAACGCGGCCAAACAAGCAAGGACAGGAGAAGAGTTTTTGGGGACAAGGGTGGCGGGGACATGAGGATCGGAGAACTCAGACAGCGTATCACCTTACAACAAAAAACAGTGACGCGTGATTCTTATGGCGCTGAGGTTATTTCCTGGACCGATGTTGCCACAGTGTATGCCTTCGTTCAACCTCTCCAGGGGAGAGAATTCTTCGAATCTCAACGAATCAACGCCGAGATCACCGCCAAGATTACAATTCGATTCCGGGCAGGGATCAGGCCGTTCGACCGGATCAAGTATGGCGACCGTTTGTTCGACATCCAGTCCGTGATCAATCCAGATGAACGCAGGCGGGAGCTCCAGCTGATGGTCAAAGAGGTGATCGTCGGATGATCACGGTGAGTCTCAGCGGTGACCGGGAGCTTTATCAGAAACTCAGCGCCATGTCCAACGTGGCGGCCTCGGACGTGCTGGAAAAGGGTGTTGTGGCCGGGGCGACTATCATACAAAAAGGCGCTCAGGCACGTGTCCGGCGGCGGAGCGGTAAATTGGCCGGTTACATCAAGGTCGCGGTCGGCGAGAAGGGTCGGGATCGGGCAGTCGCCGGGGTGAGAATTAGCAGGAAGGGCTTCTATTGGAAGTTCATCGAGTTCGGGCATGTGGTGAAGCGGAAAAGGAAGGGCGCCGTAGTCGGACATGCACCGGCCTATCCCTTTCTCCGGCCGGCCTTCGATGAAGCGAAGGACCGGGTTAAGGATGTGGTAGCGGACACCATCCGGAACGCGATACTGGGGGCGGCGAGATGACGTTAGAGGAAGGCTTGTACTCCTATCTTTCGTCGACCGCGGCCTTGACTGCCCTCGTGGGAAATCGAATCTACCCGGTCGTACTGCCCCCGAACGTCGTCTACCCGGCCGTCACCTACCAGCGAATCAGCGGGCCTCGGGTGCACACCATGGGCAACGACCCAGGTTTGGCTTATCCGCGGATTCAAATATCTTGCTGGTACCGGGACATCAGTGATCCGCAGAAGGGCTACGGTCAGGTGAAGGCTGTCGCGGAGCAGATTCGATTGGCCCTCCAGGACCAGAAAAATACCACTTGGGGCGGATCGGTCACAGTCCGGGCTGTATTGTTCGATGGCGATACCGACCTCTACGATTTCGAAACCCAGGTGCACCAGGTGGCCCTCGATTTCATTATTTGGTATACGGAGTGATGGTTATGAAAGCGGAAACTATCAGGGGCATGATCCTGTCCGCCAAGTCGATCCTGGATGCGGCCGTGGAACTGATGGAAGAGGAAGAGGAATGCCGTCACCCTCCCGACCGCCGCAAGGATCTATCCACCATGGGGCATGCCCGCTGGCAATGTCTCGACTGCGGCTATGTTGAGGAGGTGAGCGCGTGAGCCTGCTCGTCTGGAAGAATTCGAAGCTCTATTTGGGCGGGTACGACCTGTCGGGGGACATGAATCAGATGTCCCTGAAGTATGAGGCCGACGCTCTGGATACAACGGTGTTCGGCCAGTCAACGAAACGTCGTCTGGCCGGGCTACTGGACATCGTCGCAGACCACAAAGGGTTATGGCAGGCCGGGACAAACCTCGTTGAGGATACCCTATGGAGCAAGTTCGCCGTGGCGAACGAGGTCATGACGGTATTCCCCGAAACCGGCGCCGCAGGGGAAATTGGGTTCTCATTCAAATCCCTCGAATCATCCTACTCTCCCGGAGCCAAGGTCGGGGAGGTGCTGGCCTTCGATGTTTCGGCCAAGGGGGTGGGGACGCTTATCCGTGCTACCGCCCTGGAGAATGGAGTTAAATCTGCGACAGCGAGCGGCACGGCGCGAAACCTCGGGGCTGTCTCGGCGACACAAAAACTCTATGCGGTCATGCATGTCCTGGCCAAGTCTGGGACAACCCCAACCTTGGATGTCGCGATCCAGTCCGACGATGCCCAGGCGTTCACGACGCCTATAAACCGCATCACGTTTGCCCAGGCGACCGACATCGGGGCGCAGTGGGCCACGCCGGTGAATGGTGCTATAACGGACACTTGGTGGAGGGCGTCTTGGACCATCGGCGGTACCGGCCCCAGTTTTACGGTTGTCATTGCGATAGCGATTCAATGATGAATTCGAAGGAGGCGAAATGAAGTGGCATTGCTTGTCTTCAAGGACGCGTCGGTCGTGGTTAACGCGGTCGACCTCAGCGACCACGTTCGGAGCGTCGCAATCAAGTACGAAGCGGACACGCCAGAGTCCACCACCATGGGCGCGACCACCAAAACGCGAATCCCGGGACTCCTGGATTGGAGCATTGACGTGGAATTCGCACAGGACTACGCAGCCGCGAAGGTGGACGCTACCCTGTTCAGCCTGGTTGGGGCGGCGGCGTTCACAATCACCGTGAAGCCCACTAGCGCAGCGGTGAGCGCCACTAACCCGAGCTTCAGCGGATCGGCGCTCTTGCAGAACTACGAACCTGTGTCGGGTAAGGTCGGCGACCTGGGGACTGCAAAGGCGTCGTTCAAGGCGGCTGGCGTTCTGACCAGAGCTACGGTCTAAGGAGGTTAGTCCATGTCTCTTCGTGACAAGATCCTGGCCATCAAGGACATCCAGGAAGAGTTGGTCGAGATCCCCGAATGGAATTGCAAGGTCCTGGTCCGGGGCCTCACCGGCAGACAGCGGGCGATTTTCCTCCAGAACAGCATCGACCCCAAGGGCAAACTGGACATGCAGAAGGCATATCCGGATCTGGTGATCCTCTCCGCCCGTGACCCCGAAACCGGCGAACCGATATTCGGGGCTGGCGATGCCGACGCCGTGATCGAGAAGTCCGGGGCTGCCCTGGAACGAATCGCACAAGCAACCATGCGACTATCCGGCCTCGGGCCTGACACAGTGGAGAAGGCGGGAAAAAACTAAAGGAGCACCCCGAGCGCCTCTTGTACTTCCGATTGGCCGAGACGTTCGGGGTGCCCATTTCCGAAGTGCTGGACAGGGTTTCGTCTGCAGAAATCACTGAATGGATGGCGTATTTCAAAATGCAAGGAGAAGAAGCGGAAAGGGAAAGGTGAGGACAAATGTCTGGCGTAATGACCTTCAAAGGTACCAGGGCCCCGAAATCGATCCTGATGCCGGAGGGTTACCGGCCCACCGGCGTCATGGCAGGCGGGAGCTCTGCCAGGTTAGCCATAGCGGATATCGAGAACGTCGATGGAGCTGACTTCATGATTCGGGGCGACCGTCTGGAGAACCTGACCGGCAAGGCGGATGTTACTGTTTTCCTTCGCGAAGTGTCTTTCTGAGTTCTGACAGGACACAGGCCAAGAAGCGGTGCAGGCCGACCTCTGGAGCACCTTCCGTGCCGCCGAAAGTAGCCTTCATGCTGTCTTTGGCCCTATCGAGAACGCCAAGCGCCCACCAATCATCTTGAGACAGCTTTTCTGGGTCAATGTCGTTCAGTTGGTTTCCCTCCCTTCCTATGTCCCCACCTCAAGGGACATCTTTCGTCGGGGAGGGAGGGAATCCTTTCCGGAGCTTGAGAAAGCGAAGAAATAGCCGCAAAAGCGGGACAACTCAATAGGGATAGCTTCTTTCAAAGTACAGGCGGAAGAGAGGCCCGAAGGCTAATCCTCCGGGCCTCTGACGCCTATTCGGTGACAATTTGGGTCTTGATCTGTGCGGGTTCGCCGGGGACTGCGGTCATGGACTGGAACGCAGCTTCAACGCCGGGCTCCATCTTGCTGAGGAACTGTCCCGCAATAAGGGCTATATCCTCAGCCAGTAGCACCTTGCCGGTCTCATCATAAATACGCACTTTTACTACCGGGCTTATAGCCGGGGCATCTCCCGCGTTCTTGACGGTTCCAACCACCTTGAAGAACCCGTACTCGTATTTCCTGGAAGTTATCTTGACCTCGAGTTTCGGTTCTTTTTTCTTTGGTAGCTCAGGTGGTGGCGATTTGGGCGGTTCAGGCTGACTTATTTGAGATGGTTTCGGGTCTGCCTTTTTGGGTGTTTCCAGGTTTGGTTTTGTTGGCAAGTTTGGCGTAACTGTTGAGCCCAACGCAACCATACCAACCAAGATCAACACAATGCTGGCAGAGAAAACAGCCGCCCCGCCGGTGCGACTCTTGATATGCAGGCGGGCAATAGGCTTGATGATACTAATGAGTCCGACCATCGCTCCCAGTAGACCCGCGAACACCAGGAGCCCTGGTGCCTTTAAGCTTCCGCCAATGACGATGAGCAAAGAACCGAGGATAAAATTCCCCCAGCTTCCCATACGGTTTTTTATTCCCATCCATCCCGGAGGTTTTCTGAAACTGATGAGTCCCAGCACAAAAGGGATAAGGCCCACGATAAGCACAAACCAGCCCACGACTCATACCTCCTTGGTAATTGCTAAATCTCAAAAAACATTCTCTACGAAAAGGAGGATTCCTCCTTATGGCGACACTGGCAGAGATGTTGGTAAAGATTGGGGCCGATGTCTCCGGTTTCCAGCAGGGCGTCACTCGCGCTCAATCCGGCATTACCTCCTTGAGCAAAGCCACCGAGGGCTTCGGCCAGACGGCGAAGGGCTTATATGTTCCGACGTCTGCCCTGGAGAGCATTGCCCCTGCCGCAGAGCAGGCCGGGCAGGCCACGAAGACAATGGGCGGCCACATGCACAATACCGGAGTTCAGATCGGCGGGTTCGTTGGGAAGCTGGCGGATATGCAGACCCAGATGAATCTGATGTTCGGCGGGATGGCTTTGTCCGGGGTGTTCACCGTGCCGTTTGTAAAGTTCACCAAGGCCGCATTTGATGCCAGCGTCGGGTTTGAGAGCGCCTTTGCCGGCGTCCGGAAGACCATGGATGCCACCGAGGGGGAGTTCAAGCAACTTGAGTCCAACTTCCGAAATATGGCTAAGGCTGTGCCTACCACCGCGGAGGAATTTGCTCGGATTGGCGAACTAGCAGGGCAATTGGGCGTCCGTGGAGTTTCCGGCATTACGGCCTTTTCGGATGTTGTCTCAAAGCTGGCCGTGACGACAAATCTTACTACGGAACAGGCCGCAACAGACATAGCGCGATTTGCCAACATTATGCAAATGCCTATGAGTAACGTGGGACGCCTGGGCGCCACGATTGTGGATCTGGGGAACAAATTCGCGACAACGGAAGCCGAGATCACGGATTTTGCAATGCGCATTGCTGGCGCAGGTAAACAGGTTGGTCTGAGTGAACCCCAGGTCTTGGCGTTCGGTGCGGCCTTGTCTAGTGTGGGGATTAATGCCGAGGCTGGCGGTACCGCGATCAGTAGGGTGTTTGTTGAACTATCCAAGGCCGCAGCCAGCGGCGGAGAGTCCTTGGACCTGTTCGGTCGGGTGGCGGGCCTGAGCGCGGCGCAGTTCAAGCAGGCATTTCAGACCGACGCAGCCGGGGCCACGCTAACATTTGTTCAGGGGCTGAAACAAATCCAGGATAGCGGCGGGAATGTGTTCGCCGTATTGGACAAGTTGGGCCTGGATGAAATCCGGGTTCGCGATGCCCTGTTGAGGACCGCTGGGGCTGGCGATCTGTTGAGCAAAAGCCTCGGAGTCGCGAATCAGGCGTGGAAGGAGAGCACCGCGCTAAATATTGAGGCGGCCAAGCGTTTCGGTACGACGGAGTCCCAGATCAGAATCATGGTCAATAACTTCAATGAACTGGCTAGAACTTTCGGTGAAACGTTCGGACCAGCGCTCAATAAGGTAATCACAGGGCTAACGGCAGTATTCCAATGGATGCAGAGGCTGCCCGAGTCGGTGAAGTGGGTTGTCACAGGCTTCTTCGCGCTTCTGGCCGCTGTTGGCCCCGTCCTCTTGGCCCTCAGTGGACTCGGGGCGGCGGCCCTCGCTCTACATACTGGACTGCCGCTCCTGGGCAAGGTGCTCTCGGTTTTGGTAATCCCGCTGAAGGCCGTGGCTGGCGGGTTCCTGGCGATACAGGCAGCGGGTGGGCCTCTCCTTTGGGCGATCGAAGCCCTGATCGCTGTCGGTGCTCTGCTTTATGTGGCCTGGACCAAGAACTGGGGCAACATCCAGGAAAAAACCAGGGCTTGGTGGGAGGCTACCTCGGCCGGATTCTCGCGTCTGGCTGCCGATATTTCCGCCGCCTGGAACAGCATCAAAGCCAAGGCATGGAGCGCTGTTGTATCAATCATGGACGCGGTCCAACCGCTTCTGAAGTGGCTCCCGGATTCGTGGGCTGAGGGCTTTGAGGAGATGCGCCAGAGTGCTGTCCAGAACATGGAAGCCGCCCAGAAGGCAGTTGAAGAGGCGGCGGCCCGGGCAGAGGCGGCTTCGGTGCGAATCAAAATCGCCCAAGATCAGGTGGCTGCGGCGTGGGGTAAAACAAGCGACGTTGCAAGATCCACGGCGGACGTTACCACGGTAGCCTATGGCAAGATGATGCAGTCCGCTTGGGACGAGGTAAAAGCGACCGAGGAGGCAAACACACGAAAACGAGACGACTGGAGCGGCTTTACTGGAGGGGTCGCGCAATCGGTATCTGAGATGGTAAAGAAAATCACCGACCAATACACCCTCATGTCCAATATCGCCCAGGAGAAGTATAGCCTGATCATCGCCTCTCAGCGGCTCAACGAAGATTCCATGGTGGCCCTTCGGGCGAAGTCCGTCATGCTCTCGGAGCAGTATTCGGCACAGTCCCAGAAAGTGAATGACCTCCGGACGGCCTACGAAAACATGGTCGCCATCAAGGGTGCCGCCGCGACCGAGAGTCAGGAATTTCTCCTCGAACTCCTCAAGGAGGAGACGGCCCAAGCAAAGCTGGCGGCCTCGATTGATGAGACCAGTAAGGCCCTGAAGGGCATGACCGATTCGATGCGGAAAGCCGCCGAGGAAGCCAACAGTCTGTATCGCGCTCAACTCACCGGGGCCATGGCAGCCGTTTCGGGCGGGCAATTAAGCTACCAGAGTGCTCGAACCTACGCGGGCAGCACGTTGACCCTGGCGCAGAAAAGGGCTGCATGGGAAGGCATCAAAAGGGATTACTATGCGGCCGACAGCGACACTCAGGCATATATGTACCGACAGCAATTCGGGGAAGCGCCCCCCGGCCTCGCCTTGGGTGGCAATGTCCTTTCCCCGGGTTCTGTCCTCGTGGGCGAACGTGGACCGGAACTCCTCAACTTGCCCAGGGGGGCTCAGGTATCTCCGCTGGAGCGGGGCGGAGTCGCCGAGCAAACCATCATCATCCAGCTCGACGGGCGGGAGATTGCCAGGTCCACGATTAAACACATGCCCAC
>DAHVXO010000053.1 GCA_027356675.1 Symbiobacteriaceae bacterium
GATCGTGACCTCACGGCCGCCTTCTTGCGTAAAGTAGTCGCGGCAGGTCACGACAGCAGGCACCAGTGCGGCCGGCGCGGGTGTCCGGGTGATGGCCACGACTGCCTGCGAGGCCACGGCCTCTGCGGGCACGTGCTGAGCCACCCATGACGAAGACCCGGCCAGCGTCGCGCTGGTGCTGGGATTCTCGCCGTACGCGGCCAGCACCGGCTCCCACTGGATGTAATCGGTCGAGGTGGGCGCAATTCCGTGCTGCTGCGCGAGATAGACCAGGTACTTGGCTGCCGCGACGGCATTGGCTTGAGTCGAGGTCACAGCCTCACTATAGGAGACCCCCACCTGGGCGCAGGCCTCGGACGAGACCATCATTAGGCCTACTGGCCCACCATTCGCGCTGCCGGTGTTGCCCAGTGTGCAGGCGCCCGGGACACACCCGCTGTTGAGGACTGTGCCGTAGCTCAGGAATGTGCTCTCCGTATGAGCGATGGCGAGGAGCAGAGGGATAGGGACGCCTGTGGCCGCATTGGCGGTGACCAAGTCGGCATAAATCTGCGGAGGGCACGGATCGATGCCCAAGTCCCACAAGTAGGCCGCCGCGCGCTGCGCTGCAATCAGGCTCTCTCCGTAGTACCCGACCGGGTGGTGGGCGAGGTCAAAGAACGAGATGCCGCCCCCGTGGTAGTAGATTTCATCCGCCGCGTTCTGCGCCGGCACCCACGCCAGGGCGTCCGGCACCGGGATCCCGCCGACGGGGTTGTGGAGCAGGCAGAACATGGTCATCGGGGCGCAGGGGTTAGAGCTCTGGCTGCTAGCCGAAGAATCCCTCGGGCCCGGTGACGAGCTGACCGCGGTTGTGGATGACCCGGTGCCCGCAGGAGCGGTAGTGGAGGCCGGCCGCACCCGGTGCGCAGCGTAGATGCCCAGTTCGAGACCGGCGGCCCCGCCCAAGGCGATAAAGGCCCAATCCGTCCATGTCGTGCTCACCGGCTTTCCCCCTTTGTCCTGCTAGTCAAAGAATCGATTGAACCGCTGCCGCTGCTGTTTGCGGCGATGCCGGACCACAATGCCTTTCACGATCGCGTAAGCCCCAAACGCGGCGAGGCCGCCGACCGTCACGGTCATCAAGATCGCCGTCCACGCAATGCCCTCGGCTTGCGCCCGAGTCATATCGGCGACCAGCCACGCCGTGTTGAGCGGCGGGGTTGGCAGCGTGATCGTCTTCCCTGGCTCGATCGCAAAATTTTGGCTGGATCCCTGCGGATTCCCGTTAGGCCCCACGGGCTGGTACTGGCCTTCGACCGTCGAATTCCCGGCATTGGTCAGCACGGCACCGCAGGCCAAGGTGAATGCCAGACTGCCCATCACCCGGTTCGGAGGGCAGCAGGACTGCACCGTCAAATGCCCCATAAAATACGTTGTCCCATTGCACGCCATTATTGCCGCGCCTCCTTCTCTTTTTTGAGCACGTAAGCTCCGAGAACCACTCCGCCAAGGATCAAGCCTCCCGCCGCAAATGGAACCGCCAGAGACGAGAGGCTGATCCCGGAGGAGGGGCTAGCTGCCACTCCCGAACCGCTGGAGCTGGATCCGGACCCACCGGACGAGGAAGACGGGTAAGTGGTCTTGGTGGTCACCTGCACACCGTCCCCGCTGGATGGTCCCGGGCTGCTGGTCGAGCCATTGCCCGTGATCGTTGTCGGGCTCGGCTGGCTGGTCGTCGGGCTCGACACATGCTGCACGTTGGTCTTGTAGGCTAGACACGTCAGCTGACTCGTGTTGCCCCCCAGCACCGACTGGATATAATTAGCGTACGTGTCGACAGGCACCCCTGACGCGTTCGCTGTCAGAACCTGCTCGAATCCCGGAACCCACGTCGCGTAGAAATAATAGCCGCCGCCGGGCGGATGCAGCACCACCATAGCCGAGAACCCGTCACCAGTCAGGTTAGCCTGATATCCGCCGCTGCCGAAAACCCCACTAGGGACCGTGAATGTGCCCCCCGCTGGGTAACAGACCCCGATTAATGACTCCGCCAATGGAAACCCGCGGGGGAAAGGATACTTGGAATACGGGTTGTACGTGATTTCGGGAGGCACGGTGAAATTGGCATCCGCCAGCCAGCCGTAGCCGAGGTTCTCACAGAAGGAGGACCAGCCGCCCGGACCCGTAGCATCGCCATAAGAGCCGCCGCCGGCGCCGGACGTATAGTACATCGGCCACCCGCAGTAATCAATCCACACGCCACCGCCCTTCACGAAGTCTGCGACGATTTGCGGATCGAACTGCTTGTGCAGCTGCGAGCTATACGGGATATCCTCGCCCGCCCCGTTGATGATGACGTAGCGGTCCGTTAAGGACTGCCGTCCGCCCGATCCGCCCAGCGCGTTGTAAAGGCCGCCGTAATCATTGATCGTGGCGGCATTTTTGTCATAGCCTTTGCCAAGCCCGATAATCACAATACCGCCCATGCTGGCCCTCCTTTCTCACAGTCCATTGACCTTGAGCACGATGCTGGCTACCATCACGATAACCGTCACCAGCGTCCCAAAGACCATCCAGAGGATGGTGCGGTTCTGTGCGCGAATAGCCTTGATATCCGCAATGATGCCGGTCATCTCGTTGTACAGGTCGTGCTCCATTTTGCCGACCCGGCGATAGATACTGAGTGGGAATCGCCGGGATGCCGTGGCTTGTTCTTTAGCCATCGAACAAGTCCCCTTCCTGCGTTGTTGTGTCTCTATCATAGGGCCGGTCACTTGTTCCGGGAGACCTTCCCGCGCTGTCCGCCCGGGATCACCCAGAGCCCGTCCAGCGATGGCTGGCCGCCAGCAGCGCGAATGCGGTCAGCCCATTCGCGCCGGGCCGCCCGCTTGCGCAGCAGGTCCAGCTGGCGCCGCTGCTCGATAATTGCGCCAACGGCGGAACTGAGCACCACCACCAGCCCTAGGCAAGTGAACGGCAGCGAGGCCAGAACCCACACGGTCCACTCAGGCACTCCGCTCATGGCGTCGCCTTCAGTTCCTCGACAATGATGTCCACGTAGCCGGGGCGATGCACGGGGCCGGCGGTGATGAGCAGCTCAATGTGCGCAAAATCGTCATCAACGATCACACACTCTTGCGTGAATGCATCAAGAAAAAGTTTCACAGCCCCAGCGGCGTTGTCCGGGTCGTGGCGCTGGCGGGTAGGGTAGTGAAACCGGGTCGTAATCCGCGCTCGCAGAAACGTGCGCCCGTCCCACTGGCCTTGGATGCGCGCGGCCCGGATCTCCCAGCGCATCTTGTCGCCCCACTCTTTCTTGAGCGCCGCATTGCGCTGCCAGCCCGCTCCCCGCGTCGACGTGTTCTGGCCCGGCGGAATGCCTGGCAGCCTAAATGTCGTGGTCCGCATGCTCCTGTCTCCCTTCCAGCATCAACGCCAGCCCCCATGCCGCCTCTGCGCCCAAGGCGCCAAGACCGACCAGCCACCGCATGTGGTCGGCCAAGCCGGCAACAGCCCCCACCAGCCCCTCGACGCCGAAGATCCAGCACACGGTCGCCCAGGCCCGGGCGCTCATGATTCGGGCCTGCGGGTCATGCTCATCATGCGCTGGGAACTGGGATCCAACAGCAGGTACAGCGTGCCAAGGCGGCCGCCCTGGCGGATCTTGTCGACCTTGACACCCACGGCGGCCAGCCCTCGCCCAGCCTCCGGACCACTGGGCCCCGGTTTGAACGTGAAGATCACCTTGTCCGCGTCGTGCTCGATCTGCCCGGATCCTCGCAAGTCGCTGAGCTGGGGTTCGGGGGACTGGCGCCCCTCCACAGCCCGGCTCAGGCTGGAAATCACGACGACGGGAATCTGCAGTTCCCGCGCCAAGCGTTTGAGACCGACGCTGATATGGCCCACCTGCACAGCATCGTTGTCCTTGGACCCGTCAAACTCGATAAGCTGCAGGTAGTCCACGAACAGCACGTCCAGGGCCTGTTGGCGGCGCCACTCCCGCGCGAGTTCCCGAATGCCATCCAGCCCCGTGCTCTTGTCCGATATGCGCAGCGGCCAGTGGTAAATCGGGTCCATAATGTCATCAAACTCTTTTTCCAGT
>DAHVXO010000084.1 GCA_027356675.1 Symbiobacteriaceae bacterium
CTCGGCTCCGTTGAGGGCGTCGATGACGGCCTGAGCCTTCTCATCCGGGACCTCAACGAACCCGAATCCACGGGAACGGCCGGTCTCACGGTCAGAGGCAACGCGGGAAGAGATGACCTCGGCGTGCTGGCCGACTGCGTTGGAGAGATCCTCGCTGGTGACGGTCCAAGGCAGATTACCGAAGTACAGAGTCTTTGTCACGTTCTTCGTGCTCCTTTGAAACTCATTTCGCTTCCATCGCATCCACGGTGCACGAAGACGGCTCTGGGTACCAGAGGACCCCGGCCCTTGGATCAACGACTCCTAAATTTTACTGCACCCGCTCAGAAAAATCAAGCAGCGCACCGAACTGACCTAAATGTGCTCCTGCGCCCGGCCGATCGCCAGCAGGATCCCGTGCAGGATCGCCTCCGGTCGGGGCGGACAGCCGGGGACGTAAACCGTGACCGGTACGATCTGATCCACGCCACCCTTGTGGGCGTAGGTCTCGCCGATCATCCCGCCGCCGATGGCGCAGGTGCCGATGGCCACCACCAGCTTGGGCTCGCCCGCAGCGTCGAAGGTCCGGCGCAGGGCGAGTTCCAGGTTGCGGGTCACCCCGCCGGTCACCAGCAGCATGTCGGCGTGCCGGGGCGAGGCGACGAAGTCAATGCCGAAGCGCTGCAGGTCGTAGACCGGGTTCAGCAGGTGGGTCAGCTCCCAGTCACAGCCGTTGCAAGACCCGGCGTCCACGTGCCGGATGTGCAGCGAGCGCCCCAGCAGGTCATGGATCTGCTGCGCCAGGGCTTGGGCCTCGGCGTCGCCTGGGTCAGCGGCCGTCACACCACCCAGTTGACCCTTCGCCCGCGTTGCCAGGGCGTACGCAGGCGTCTGGGTGAACGCCTCGGGATACGCCTCGCTGCAGAGCCCGCACCAGGTGCAGCGAGTGAGATCGAGCCCCCACGCCCCGCCCTGATACGAGACCGCCTCGGCCGGACAGATCTCCACGTACTCCGGATGCTCCGCAGCCCCCGCATGAATCGCCGGCACCCCCCGTACGCCCGCGGGCGCCGGGGTCAGCACCGGCCCGATGACAGTTGCCAGCGGGGTTCTGCGAATCCGATCGAACAGCTTCCACATGGCCCGTCACCTCCTTTAGCGATCCAGGCAAGCGTAGCAAAGCTCAAAGCTCTTGTTGACCAGCGGGAAATCCGCCACCAGATTCCCCGGGATGGCGTATGGCACCGCCGCCCAGTTGGGATACGAGGCCGACCGGACCATATAGCGGTAGATCTTCCCCTCAGCGTCGGTCATCAGGAAGTGCAGATCGGCGCCCCGTGGCGACTCGACGTACCCGACCGCCCGACCGTACGCGGGGGCTGCCGGGAGTTCCCCGCACGATAACGGCCCGGCCGGCAGCTCATCGATCAGGGTCCGGACCAGGTCAAGGGACTCGAAGGACTCCACCAACCGGACCTGCATGCGGGAGGCGACATCCCCCGTCGCGTAGACCGGCACCTGGAACTGCAGTCCGCCATACCCGGCGTAGGGCATATCCCGCCGCAGGTCCACGTCGATACCCGAGGCGCGGGCGGTGACGCCTACCGTACCAAGGCCCCGCGCGACCTCCTTCGTGAGCACCCCCGTCTGGCGCACCCGGTCCATGAAGATGCTGTTGCCCAAAATGATCTCAATGAGCTCCTGCCACTCTCGCTCCAGCCCAAACAAGGTGCGAGTGATGTCGGAGAGGGCCGCGTCCGAGAGATCTCGCCGCACCCCACCGAGACCGATGATCCCCCTGAGCCAGCGGTGCCCGAAGACCCGCTCGTTGAGGCGCATCAGCTGCTCCTTGAGCCGCATGCCCTGGGTGTTCCCCACCGCAAAGGCCGCGCCGGCGCACAGGTTGCCAATATCGCCGATGTGATTGTAGAGCCGCTCCATCTCCATGGCGATCGTCCGGATCGCCACCGCCCGTGCCGGGACCGCCGCCCCGGTCAGCCGCTCCACCGCCTGGGCGTAAGCCACGGCGTGCGAGAGCGTGCAAGCGCCACAGACCTGCTCCGCCAGGATCAGGCCATCCTGCAGCGACAGACCTTCAGCCCGCTTCTCCACCCCCCGGTGGGTGTAGAAGAGCTGGGCCTCCAGCCGGAGCACGTTCTCGCCCATCGTCGAGAACCGGAAGTGTCCCGGTTCGATGATACCCGCGTGGATCGGCCCCACGGGCACTTCGGCTACACCCCCACCCTCGACCCCCTGAAACGACAGGGGCGGATCGTCCGTCCGCGCCGGCCAGGCGCCGAGGTCGAAGTCCTTGCGCAGGGGATGCAGGTGCCGGGGCCAGTCGCCATGCAGGATCAGCGGACGGGAGTCCGGATGACCGATCGGCCTGAGCCCCAGCATGTCCTGGATCTCCCGCTCGTACCAGTGGGCAGCGGGCACCTCGAGGGTAATCGACGGGAACTCGCCCGCCACGGCGGTGCGCAGGAGCAGCAGCTCCCCGCCCACTTGAAAGATCGTATAGATGCGGAAGGTGCCGTCGATGGGGGTCTCGTCGACCCCGACCATCTGCACCAGGGGCGCCCCTCGCTCATGACTGAGCCAGGCGGCGACGGGTCGCATCAGATCCACCGGGACTTCGACGGTCGTCTCGCCCTCGGCGGGTCCGGCCACAGGCGCCGGGAGTGTGGGGAACTGTGCGGTGAGTAACTCGGTGTCCATCTACAGCCCTCCCCCGAGCACGCCTGCGATCTGCCGGATGGCCTCCGACAGCGCCGGCGGGATCCAGACGCCTAACAGCACGACCAGCGCCAGCGGCAGCCAGAGGGGCACGCTGGCCCAACTTGCCCGCTCACCGGTCTCAATCCCATGGGGCACTTCGCCCAGGGCCATCTCACGCAGGTGGAGCAGCATGCCGGCGAACGCCAGGGCGATGCCCAGGAGCAGCAGCACCACCGCCCAAACCTGGCCGCTCTTGAACCCGGCGGCCACGATACTGAACTCACTGAGGAACACGGATGTCGGCGGCATGCCTGTGAGAGCCAGGGTACCCACGATCAGCAAGGGCCCGCTCACCGGAAGCGCCCGTACGGCCCCCCGGATGCGCTCCATCCGGAAGGTATGGTAGCGATGCCCCACGTTCCCCGCCGTAAAGAACAAGAGCGATTTGGCCAGCGTACTGCCCACCATGTGCAGCACGGCTCCCGTGAGGCCCACCGGCCCGCCCAGACCCACGCCGATGCAGATCAGTCCCATATGCTCCACGCTGGAATAGCCCAGGAGGCGCCGGAAGTCCTTCTGCACCAGAATGAAGAGCGCCGCCAGTCCCAGGGAAATCAGACCGAAGGCCAGCAGCAGATGGGACGAGAAGCCCGGCCCCAGTGCCCGCACGGCCACCGCATGGAACCGGAGAATCGCATAGAGCGCCGTGTTCAGCAGCACACCACTGAGCACGGCCGTAGGCAAGGGCGCCTGGGAGTAGGCATCCGGCACCCAGGAGTGCATCGGCGCCAGACCGGCCTTGGTGCCAAAGCCCACCAGGGCCAGGGCAAAGGCCATCCGCACGTAAGCGGGGTTGAGTTTGGGGGCCGCCGCCATCAGATGGGTCCAGTTGAGCGCCTGGGCCGGGTCAAGCCCGGCCTGCACCCCCGCCGTGTAGAGCAGCACCAATCCCAAGAGAGCGAAGGCGATGCCCACGGAGCAGAGAATGACGTACTTCCACGCCGCCTCCAGCGAGTTGCGGCGGTTGTAGAAACCCACCAGGAAGGCGGAGACCAGCGTGGAGGCTTCGATGGCGACCCACAGGAAGCCCAGGTTCTCCACCACCACCGCCGCAACCATCGTAGCGCCAAAGAGGTAAGACCAGCCGAAGTAGGTCAGCACGTGCGAGTCGGTCAACTGGCCCTTCTCCACCTCGTGGCGCATGTAGGTCGCCGAGTAAAACATGGCGATGAGGCCCACGAACGTGATCAGGGTCAGCATCAGGGCGCCAAAGGCATCGACGTATACGATGCCCCAGAGACCGGTCCAGGGGCCATGCTGCAGCACCCAGAGCCCCAGGGTTACGGCGAGGCCCACGAGCAGGGCGGACCCAAGGCCGCCGATCCAGACGACCAGGCTGACGGGACTGAACGGCTTCATCCTCTCAGCCTCCTCAGTTCCTGGGTGTCCAGGGAGTCAATCGTGGCGTTGATGCGGAAAACCAGCATGCCCATGACGATCGCACTGACCAGCACATCGAAGAAGATGCCGATGTCGACCAGCACGGGCAGGCCGCGGGTCGTGGCGAGCGCCGCCAGGAACATCCCGTTTTCGATCACCAGCAGGCCGATGGCCTGGGTCAGGGCGACCCGCCGGCTCACCATCAGGAAGAGCCCGATCAGCACGATCGTCAGCGCCACCGGCAGGAACTCGCCCTCCGGTCCCAGCGCCGTGATCAGGCCGCCCGTGGCGTAGTAAGCCGCCAGGGTCAGGCCGATGGCGATCAGCAGCGTCACCTTGATGGTGAAGATCCCATCGACCACCTGGATGACCCGGATCCGCCGGATGGTGTAGCGCAGGAAGAGCGGAATAATCCCGCCTTTGATGATGAAGGTCAAGGCGGCGGCCCAGTAGAGCGCCGTATCGCCGTATCGCCAGCCCAGAGCGATCGACTGTGCCCCCAGGAGCAGCGCCTGTACGGCGACGAGTCCCACAAGCAGGTAGAGGTTCTGGACCAGCACCAGCGCGTAGATGGTCAGCAGCAACCCGTAGGAGAGCAGTGTCATATTGCTCACCCGCCAATCTGCAGGTCACTGAGGACCGCTAGTACTGAGAGTGCCGCACTGGTCATCAGCAGGTCCGGCACCTTGAGGATCCGGACCTTGGCCATGGCCGTCTCGATAA